>JAADGT010000298.1 GCA_013152215.1 Deltaproteobacteria bacterium | reverse complement strand
GTCCCCGCAGCGACTGGTTCGCCCGGTGGGGGGGCACGGTGGGGGGATGGGTGGGGGTGGCCTACTGCCTGGGGCACCTGGTGTGGGTGCGCGAGGCCGGGGTGAGTGCGGTGGTGTTCGTGCTGGCCGTGGTGTGGGCCGGGGACATCGCGGCCTACTACGTGGGCACCGCCCTTGGCGAGCACCCCCTTGCCCCGGCGGTCAGCCCCAACAAGAGCGTGGAGGGAGCCGTGGCCAGCGTGGTGGCGGCCTGCCTGGTGGGCTGGGGCGTCTCGGCGGTGCTGCCCACCCCCCACGGAGCCTGGACCGGGCTGTGGGTGGCCGGGGTGCTCAACGTGGCGGCCCAGCTGGGCGACCTGCTCGAGTCGGTGTGGAAGCGCAGCGCCGGGGTGAAGGACTCCGGTTCCCTGCTGCCCGGCCACGGGGGGGTGCTCGACCGGGTGGACGCGCTCCTCCTGGCGGCCCCGGCCTACGCAGCCGTGCTGGCCCTCGTGGGGGCCGGCCCGTGAGGCGCCTCGCGGTCCTGGGGGCCACTGGAAGCATCGGCGAGAGCACCCTGGACGTGGTTCGCCGGTTTCCGGACCGGTTCCGGGTGGTGGCCCTCGCCGCCGGGGGGCGGCGGATCGATCGGCTGGCCGCCCAGGTCCGGGAGACCGGGGCCCGGTGGGTGGCCGTGCCGGACGAGACCGCGGCAGAGGCCTTGCGGTGCCGGGGGGTCACGGCCGAGATTCTGGCCGGCCCCCAGGGGCTCGTCCAGGTGGCCGGCCTGGAGGAGGCCGACGTGGTGGTGTCGGCCGTGGTGGGGGCCGCAGGGCTCCTGCCCACCTACGCCGCGGTTCTGGCCGGCAAGACCGTGGCCTTGGCGAACAAGGAGTCCCTGGTGGCAGCCGGCGAGGTGGTGATGGCCGCGGCCCGGCGCACCGGGGCCCGCATCCTGCCCGTGGACAGCGAGCACTCGGCCCTGTTCCAGGCCCTGGAGGGGCGCGACCCCGGCCAGGTTCGGCGGTTGATCCTCACGGCGTCCGGGGGGCCGTTCCGGGGGCGCTCCCGCGGCAGCCTGGCGGGGGTGGGCGTGGACGAGGCCCTGGCCCACCCCAACTGGTCGATGGGCCCGAAGATCACGGTGGACTCCGCCACCTTGATGAACAAGGGCCTGGAGGTCATCGAGGCCCGATGGCTGTTCGACGTGCCGGCCGACCGGATCGACGTGGCCGTGCACCCCGAGAGCATCGTCCACTCCCTGGTTGAGTTCGTGGACGGAAGCCTGATCGGTCAGCTCGGGCCGCCGGACATGCGCATCCCCATCGCCTACGCCCTGAGCTATCCGGAACGGCTGCCGCTGTCGGACCTGTCGGTGGACCTGGTGCGGGCCGGCCGTCTGACCTTTGAGGAGCCGGACCGGGAGGCGTTCCCGTGCCTGGGCCTGGCGTATGAGGCCCTGCGGGCCGGCGGCACCGCGCCCGCCGTGCTTTCGGGGGCCAACGAGGAGGCCGTGGCCGCGTTCCTGGCCCGACGGCTGGGGTTTCTGGAGATCGCCGAGGCCGTGGCCGCGGCCCTTGAGGCCCACCAACCCCACCCCCTGACCACAGTGCAGGAGGCCCTGGAGGCCGACCTGTGGGCCCGGCGGTTCGTCAAGGGGTGGGTGGGCCGAAGGGGAAGGGGATGACCGTGTTCCATTCCACCGCCGCGTTCGTGGTGCTTTTGGGTGTGCTCGTGTTCGTCCACGAGTTCGGCCACTTCCTGGTGGCCAAGCGCCTGGGCATCCGGGTTTTGAAGTTCTCTCTGGGGTTCGGCCCCCGGGTGTGGGGGTGGCGCCGCGGCGAGACCGAGTACCTGATCTCGGCCGTGCCCCTGGGGGGATACGTGAAGCTGTTCGGCGAGGACCCGGACGAGCCCCTGGCCGCGGGGGAGGAGGCCCGGAGCTTCAGCGCCCGGCCCGTGTCCCACCGCATCGCCACCGTGGTGGCGGGGCCGCTCATGAACGTGGTCCTCGCCGTGGTGGTGTTCGCCCTGCTGAGCCTGTTCGGCACCCCGGTGCTCCAGCCCGTGGTGGGCCAGGTGAGCCCGGGCATGCCGGCCGAGGCCGCGGGCTTGGCGCAGGGCGACCGGATCGTGGCCATCGATGGCGAGCCTGTGGCCTCGTGGGACGACATGGCCGAGCGGATCGCCGGATCGGGGGGGCGGGAGCTGGTGCTCACGGTGGAGCGGCAGGGCACCCGGTTCGACCTGAGGGTGAAGCCGGTGTTGCGCGAGTCCCGCAACCTGCTGGGCGAGACGATCCAGAAGCCCATGATCGGCATCGCCCCCTCGGGCGAGGTGTCGGTCGAGCGCAACCCCGTGTGGATGGCGCCTTGGATCGGCATCCGGGAGACCGCCCGATGGACCGCGGTGACCGTGGAGGTGCTGGTCAAAATGGTGGTGGGTCGGGTGAGCCCCCGCACCTTGGGCGGGCCCATCGCCATCGCCAAGATGGCCGGCGAGACCGCCCAGGCCGGGGCCCAGAGCTTCCTGTTCCTGATGGCCGTGCTGTCGGTGAACCTGGCCGTTCTGAACCTGCTGCCCATCCCCATCCTGGACGGCGGGCACCTGCTGTTCTTCGGAATCGAGGCGGTGCGGGGCCGGCCCGTGAGCCTGCGGCACCGGGAGGTGGCCCAGCAGGTGGGCCTGGCCATCCTCCTCGCACTCATGGCCTTCGTCATGTACAACGACCTCGCCCGGATCCTGAGCGGATGAGCGCGGTCCTGGGCCTCGACACGTCGGAGCGCACGGCCGGTGCGGCCGTGGTGGTGGACGGGGCCGTCCGGTACGAGGCGGTGGAGGCCTCGGCCCCCGCCAGTCCCGGCGGATCCTGGCCCTGGTGGAGGCGGCCCTGGCAGGGGCGGGGGTGGGCCGAAGCGACCTGGACGCGGTGGCCGTGACCGTCGGGCCGGGTGCGTTCACCGGGGTGCGGGTGGGGGTGGCCACGGCAAAGGGCCTGGCCGTGGCCCTGGGCATCCCGGTGGTGGGGGTGTCGAGCCTGGAGGCCCTGGCCGGCCGGGCCGGGCCGTGGCCGGGGCTGGTGGTGCCCGTGCTCGACGCCAAGAAGTGCCAGGTGTACGCCGGCGCCTGGGAGGGCGACACGGGCCGACGAGTCCTGGACGAGGCGGCCTGGGACCCGGCCGGGCTCGGCTTGGCGCTGGCGGAGACCGGCCGTCCGGTTCTGGTCCTGGGAGCCGGCGTGGCGCCCTACCGGGAGGTCCTGCGCTCCAGCCTGGCCGACCGGTACCACGAGACCCCGGCCGATCTATGGACCGTGCCCCCGGCCCGGGTGGCGCTCCTGGGCTGGGAGCGCTGGCAGAGGGGCCAAGCCCTGCCCCCCGAGTCTCTGACTCCCTCGTACCTGCGCAGGAGCGAGGCAGAGGAGAGGAAGGCTAGGAGGCTGGGAAGCTAGGAGGCTGGGGATCACCAACGCAACGTCTTTGGCCACAGATCCACACAGATGAACACAGATGGCCCGCCACGCGGGCCGCCCCAACGTCCCAGCGTCCTAACGTCCGAACGATTCACCATTCACGATTTACGATTCACGATTTACCGCCCCATCCGTCCCAACATCCCGACGTCCTGACGTCCCAACGGAGACCCCCCATGGACAAAAAGCCTACCCGGGAAGAGGCCTGGCAGATCCTCACCGCGCACGTGAAGAGCGAGAACCTCCTGCGGCACGCCCTGGCCGTGGAGGGGGTGATGCGCCACATGGCCCGGAAGCGGGGGGCCGACGAGGAGGAGTGGGGGGTGATCGGGCTCGTGCACGACGTGGACTACGAGGAGCACCCCGAGGAGCATCTGCAGCACGCCCCCGCGATCCTCAGGGCCCACGGCTGGCCCGAGCCCTACATCCGGGCGGTGCTCGCCCACGGGTGGGGGCTGTGCACCGACGTGGAGCCGGTCACCGACCTGGAGAAGACCCTGTACGCCGTGGACGAGCTCACGGGCCTGGTGGCTGCCGCGGCCCTGGTTCGGCCCTCCCGCAGCGTGATGGACCTGCCGGTCAAGAGCGTGCGCAAGAAGTGGAAGGACAAGGCGTTCGCGGCCGGGGTGGACCGGTCGGTGATCCAGAGGGGGGGCGAGATGCTGGGGGTGGACCTGGCCGAGCTGATCGCCGACACCATCGAGGGCATGCGCTCGGTGGCCGACCGGATCGGGCTGGGGGGGTAGGGCCCACCCATGCCCCCCATCCTGTGCCCCCACTGTCGTAGGCTGATCTCGTCGGACGAGCCCCGGTGCCCCCACTGCGGGCTCCACGCCCCGGGCATGCGGTTCCGCCGGGCGCTGCTGGGCTGGCTCCAGCCCGGCCCCCGGGAGCTGGTGCGGGGGCTCATCACCGTGAACGTGGCCTGGTTCGGCCTGTCCCTGCTGGTGGACCCGGCCGGCCTGGGCGGCAGCCTGAACCCCCTGGCGTTCTTGAGCCCCTCGGACCGGGGGTTGTTCCTCATGGGCGCCACGGGCTCCCTGCCGGTGCTCCGGCTGGGTCGGTGGTGGACCCTGCTCGCCGCCAACTTCCTCCACGGCGGGCTGCTGCACCTGTTCTTCAACATGGCGGCCCTGGCCCAGATCGGGCCGTTCGTGGTCCGGGAGTATGGCACGGCCCGGTTCGTGGCCCTCTACCTCCTCACCGGTGCGGCAGGGTTCCTGGTGTCAGTGCTGGCCGGGGTGGGGCTGACCATCGGAGCCTCGGCCTCGCTGCTGGGACTGATCGGCGCGGCCATGTACTATGGCCGGGCCCGGGGCGGGGTGTACGGCGAGGCCGTGTTCCGGCAGATGTGGGGCTGGACCGTGGGGATCTTCCTGTTCGGGTTCCTCCTGCCCGGCATCAACAACTGGGCCCACGGCGGCGGGCTCGCAGCCGGGTTCGTCCTGGGCCACCTCCTGGGGTTCCGGGAGCAGCGGCCCGAGGCCCCCTGGCACCGGCTCCTGGCCCTGGCCCTCGCCGGCCTCACCGTCCTCAGCCTGCTGTGGGGCGTGGTGGGGGCGGTGGCGTGGAGGCTGGGAGGTTAGGCGGCATCCGTTCGTCGTTCGTCGTTTGTGGTTGCTTGGGGGGCGCGCCGTCACGCGTCACCGATCACCTGTCACCGCTCCCGAGCCTCCCCACGATCTCCCCCACCATCCGTTCCGAAAGCTCTGTGGCTCCGTGGGGGAGCACCC
>JAADGT010000085.1 GCA_013152215.1 Deltaproteobacteria bacterium | reverse complement strand
GGTCACCCGCTGCCCCACCGCCAGGACCGCCAGGTCCTCCACCGGGAGCTGGGCCCGCACCCGGAGGGCTCCGTTGCGGGCCACCGCCAGGATCGGCTTACCCGGCACGGCCAGGTCGCCCGGGTCGGCCCACCGCGCCGCCACCACCCCGTCGAACGGGGCCTCGAGGCGCGCGTAGCTCCGCTTGGTGCGGGCCCAGCTCCCGGTGGAGGACCTGGCGGTCCTGGCGGTGGGGCAGCGTGTGACCGTGGGCACCGGAGCCGGCACGGTGTCTGCCAGGGTGTCGCGCATCGTGCCCGCCGCCGGGCCCTCGGGGCTCGCCGTGTTCGAGGCCGATCTGCCGAAGGCGTCCCCGACGTTCCTGCCGGGGGCCACGGTGAGCGTGGACGTGACCCTGGGCGGAGCCCGGGGTCTGGTGGTCCCGCTGGAGGCCCTGCTCGACGGCGAGCGGGGCACGTGGGTGTTCGTGGTGACCGAGGGGACGGGCCGGGAGACGCAAGGGACACCCCGGGGAACGGTACGGCCCACCCAGGTCCGGGTGGTGTCTCAATCCGCGGACCGGGCCGTGGTGGCCGGGCCCCTGGCCGAGGGGGACCGGGTCGTCGTGGCGCAGCCGGCCCGTTTGATGACCCTGTACGACGGCATGACCGTGGCGTTCGTCCGCCGCGGCCCGGCACCGGTCGCGGGAGCCGCGGAATGAGCTTCGTGGAGGGCTACCTCAGGCGGCCTCACCTGGTGTCGGCGCTCCTGATGCTGGCGGCCGGGCTCGGGGCCATCGGCTACAACCGCCTGCCGTTCAAGCTGTTCCCAGACACCGAGCGGCCCCAGGTGGCCGTGGTGACCGTGCTGCCCGGCGCGTCGGCCTCGGATGTGGAGAGCGACCTGACCCGCCCCATCGAGCGGGAGCTCTCAGGCCTGGACCAGGTGCGGGCGGTCCGGTCCACCAGCCGGGACGAGGTATCCGCGGTGACGGTGGAGTTCCGGTACTCCCGGGACCTGTCGAGCGCCGCCACCGACGTGGCCAACGCCATCGAGAAGATCCGGTCGCGGTTCCCACCGGGCACCCGGCCGCCGATCCTCTTTCGCGTGTCGTCGGCCACGGCCGCGGTGATGACCGTGGCCCTGCACCCGAAGGACGGATCGCACCTGGACCTGTCCATGGTGCGGCAGATCGCGGAGAACCAGATCCGGGACCGCCTGCTGCAGCTGCCCGAGGTGGCCAACGTGGAGGTGTTCGGCGGTCACCAGGCGGTCGTTCGGGTGGCCCCGGACCGGGACCGGCTGGAGCGCTACCGCCTGACCGTGGCGGACGTGGCCGCCGCCCTTGCTGCGGCCAACGCCAACCAGCCCGCGGGTCTGGTGATCAACGACGGGTCCCAGATCGTTCTCAAGCGGCGGGGCGCCCTGGCCAGCGTGGCGGACGTGGCCCGGGTGGTGCTCACGGACCGGGGGCCGGGGATCGTCCGGGTGGGCGACGTGGCCGAGGTGCGCCGCGGTGTGGCCGAGCCCAAGAGCGCGTTCCACGCCAACGGCCGGCCGGCCATCGCCCTGAACGTCCAGCGGCAGGAGGACGGCAACGTCCTCGAGACGATCACCGCCGTGGAAGGGCTGCTGGTCGAGCTGGAGCGGGAGTTCCCAGAGATCGCGTTCAGCGTGCCCGACTCCCAGAAGGAGATCATCACCCTTTCGGTCTCCAACATGAAGGACGCGCTCAAGAGCTCGATCCTGATGACGTTGGCCGTGCTGTTCCTGTTCCTCGCGAGCGGCCGCAGCCTGGCCTTGGTGGGCGTGTCTCTGCCCATGACGTTCCTGTTGACCTTTGGGGTGATGTGGCTCGGCGGCATGGAACTCAACGTGGTCACCCTGACCGCCATCACCCTGGCCGTGGGCATGCTGGTGGACGACTCGATCGTGGTGGTGGAGAACATCCAGCGGCACCTGGACGAGCTGGGAAAGCCGGTGCGCGCGGCCGTTGTGGACGGCACCAAGGAGATCCTGCTCGCGGACTTCGCCGGCACCGCCACGACGGTGCTGGCCCTGACCCCGATCGTGTTCGTGGGGGGGTACGTTCAGCGGGTGATGCAGCCCTTGGCCCTGACCCTGATCATCGCGCTCGTGTCGTCGTTCGTGATCTCGGTGACGATCATCCCGCTGCTCGCACCCTGGATCCTCCGGAAGGGGGCCGGGGGCCGGAGCACCCTGCCCGAGCGGCTCACGGCCCGGCTCGCGGACGCCGTGCTGGGCCGGCTGCGCAGGTTCTACCAGGGGGTGGTGCGCACGGCCCTGGCCCACCGGCTGCTGTTCCTCGCGGTTGCGGCCGCGATGCTCGTCGTGGCTGGACGCCAGCTGCCCCTGGCGGGCCGGGACCTGATGCCGTCCATGGACGCCGGGATCATCAAGATCGACTTCGAGGCCGACGCGGGCAGCTCCCTGGGGGCGACCGAGGCCCTGCTGGGCCGGATGGAGGCGATCCTGTCGGCCTCTCCCGAGGTCATCTCCACCTCGGCGGTGGTCGGGGCCGAGGCCGACGTGATCTCGTTCGGCTCGGGCCGCACCCCCCGGCAGGGCGCGATCACCGTGAACCTGGTGAGCCGGTTCGAACGGGAGCGGAGCATCTGGGAGATCGAGGACGCCCTGCGCCGGGCGTTCCAGGGACTGCCGGGCCTGGCCCAGGTGGACGTGTACGACTTCGGAGCCACCCCGCTCTCGACCATCAAGGCGCCGGTGGACGTGATGATCTCCGGGCCGGACCTGAGGGTGCTCGACGCGATCGGCGCCGAGGTGGAGCGGCGGCTCCAATCACACCTGCGGGGCGCCACCTCCATCGGTCGGTCGTGGCGGCTCGACGGCCGTGCTCCGGCTCGAGCCGGGCCGGCTCGCCAGGTACCGGGTCTCCCCCCGGGCGGTGACCGCCCAGCTGGCCGGCGCCGTCGGGGGCGTGCCCGCCTCGGTCCTGCGGGTACCCAACCAGGACGGTCACCCGATCTGGGTCCAGCTTCCGGCTGGCCAGCGGGCCCGCCTGGCCGCGCTCGAGGCGTTCCCGATCCTCACACCCGGCGGCTCCGTGCCCCTGGCCCAGCTGGGCACCATCGAGAAGCGCCGGACGGCCCAGCTGATCACCCACGAGGGGTTGGAGCGGACCCTCGACGTGAAGGCGTTCCGCCGGACCCGGGCGATCTCCCACCTGCAAGAGGACGTGCTGGCCGCCCTGGAGGGGCTGGAGCTGCCCCCGGGCTACACCTTGTCCCACCGGGGCGAGATCGCCCAGATGAACGAGTCGTTCGGCAACCTGGGCAACGCCCTGGCCCTGAGCCTGCTCCTGCTGTTCTTCTCGCTGGTGCCCACCTTCCGGTCGTGGCTGCACCCGATCACGATCATGTCGGTGATCCCCTTGGGGCTGATCGGAGCGGCGTGGATGCTGCTGATCACGGGCCGCCACGCGTGCATGCCCGCCATGATGGGGATGATCCTGCTCGGCGGGGTGGTGGTGAACAACTCGATCCTGCTCCTGGACTTCGCCCGGGCGGCCCGGGAGCGGGGTGCCGGCCTGGATGACGCCCTGGTCGAGGCCGTGGGGGTGCGGATGCGGCCGATCCTGATGACCGCCCTGTCCACCATCGTGGGCATGATCCCGATCGCGGCCGAGTGGGCGGTGGGCCTGGAGCGGCTGTCGCCCCTGGCCGTGGTGGCCGTGGGCGGGCTGGGGGTGGCCACCTTCCTGACCATGGTGTACGTGCCGATCGTGTACTCCCTGGTGGAGCAAGGGCGGCACGCCGTGGCCCGGCGCCTGCGGGGAGGGGCTGCCGCGTCGTAAGGGCGCGGGCCGTCTTTTTTCCGGGCACGAACAAGAAAAGGGCCAGGCGTTTTGTGCCTGGCCCTTCGGTCGCTCATGGTGGAGCCGATCGGGATCGAACCGACGACCTCTTGAATGCCATTCAAGCGCTCTCCCAGCTGAGCTACGGCCCCACGAGAGAATCGGCTTTTTACCAGACCCGGCAGGGGGTGTCAATGCCCGACACGCCCTTTCCGTTCAAGTTTGCCCCGGCCGAGGTCGATCGGAAAGCCCATCTCCTGTGCGGAGGTTTTCCCATGCGCGTTCTCGTCGTGGACGACGATCCCACCACCCTCCACATCGTGGAACACACTCTGCTGGCCGCCGGATACGAGGTGGACCTGGCCCCCGACGGCGAGGCGGCCTGGGAGGCCCTGGAGGCCACCCACCACCGGATCGTCCTCACCGACTGGCTGATGCCTCGGCTGTCGGGGTTGGAGCTCGTGGAGCGGGTTCGGTCCGACCCGGACCGGCCCTACGCGTACCTCATCATGCTCACCGTGAAGGAAGCCCTCCCCGACCTCGTCCAGGCCCTGGACGCCGGGGCCGACGACTACCTGACCAAGCCGTTCCGCCCCGAGGAGCTCCTGGCCCGGATCCGTGCCGGGGAGCGGATGGTCGAGCTTCACGACCGGCTCGAGGACCGCATCCACCGGCTCGAGGAGGCCCTGGACGAGGTGCGGCGGCTGCGCGGGCTCCTGCCCATCTGCATGGTCTGCCACAAGATCCGTGACGACAAGAACTACTGGCACCAGCTGGAGTTCTACCTGCAGACCCACGCCGGCCTGGAGTTCACCCACGGCATGTGCCCCGACTGCGCCGAGCGCTGGAAGGAGGAGAACGGGCTGGGTTAGTAGCCCACATCCTTCAGCCTTCTGCTGCAACCGCCGATTGCACGCCATCTCGGGGCGTGCTCGCGCCTCGGGGCTCGACGTACCGTCCAGTACGCCTGCGCCCCTCGACGCTGCGCTTGCCCCGACCTACCGCACACTCAGCGGTTTCGCGACGAACGCTCATGAATGATGCGGGCTAGCCCGGGTCCTCCCCCGCCAGCAGGCGCCAAAGCCATGCGCTGGTACGCATGCCCGCCCACAGGTCGGACAGGTGGAACCGCTCGTCCGGGCCGTGGGCCCGGTCGTCGGGCCGGCCGAACCCCAGGAGCAGCACCGGCACCCCCAGGAGCCGCTGGAACGTCTCCACCACCGGGATGGAGCCCCCCTCCCGGATGAGCACCGGCTCGGCCCCGAACCCCCGGGCCAGGGCGTCGCGTGCCGCGTCCATGAACCGCCCGCGCACCGGCACGAGCACCGGCCGCGCGCCGTGGAGGCGCCGGACCTCGACCCGGCATCCGGCCGGGGTGTGCTCCCTCAACCATGCTTCCAACAGATCGGCGGTCTCCTCCGGGTCCTGGTCGGGCACCAGCCGGCACGAGACCTTGGCCCGCGCCTCGGCCGGGATCACGGTCTTCGCCCCCTCTCCGGTGTACCCGGCCACGAGGCCGTTCACGTCCAAGGTGGGCCGGGCCCAGACCCTCTCCAGAACCGAGAAGCCCTCCTCCCCGGGCAGGGCGTCCACCCCCAGGTCGCGGCAGAGGGCGGCCTCGTCGAAGGGCAGCCGGGCGAACGCGTCCCGCTCCCACGGTTCCAGGGGCCGTACCCGGTCGTAGAACCCGGGCACCGTCACCCGACCGCGGTCGTCCTGGAGCGAGGCCAGGAGCCGGGCCAGGGCGTTGGCCGGGTTCGCCACGGCCCCGCCGAAGGTGCCGGAGTGGAGGTCCCGGTTGGGGCCCCGGAGGATCACCTCCAGGTACACCAGGCCCCGCAGCCCGTAGGTGATCGCCGGCACCGCGGGGTCGAGCCGGCCGGAGTCGCTCACCACCACCGCGTCGCACGCGAACCGGTCCCGGTTCTTCGCGAGGAACGGCTCCAGGTGCTCGCTGCCGGCCTCCTCCTCGCCCTCGAACAGCACCACCAGGTTCACGGGGAGCCGCCCGTGGAGCTCCAGGTGGGCCCGCAGGGCGGCCAGGTGGCAGAACAGCTGCCCTTTGTCGTCGGTGGCCCCGCGCGCCACGAGGCAACCGTCGCGCACCGTCGGCTCGAACGGGTCCGAGGTCCAGCCGTCGGCCGGATCGGCCGGCTGGACGTCGTAGTGGCCGTAGAGCAGGATGGTGGGGCTGCCCGGAGCCCCCCG
>JAADGT010000163.1:19256-20432 GCA_013152215.1 Deltaproteobacteria bacterium | reverse complement strand
GGCCACCGCATCCCCCAGCGCGGCCACGGCGGGCAGCCCCTCGGCCGGACCGTGGTGGCCGCCCACGGCCTCGGCCAGGCCGGCCGGCAGCTCCCACCGCTCCAGGAGCAGCCGGCCCAGCTCAGCGTGGTCGAACCCCAGGGCCTTGGCCTCGCCCTCGACCCCGGGGGCCCCTTCGTAGAGACGGGGGAACCGCACCGCGATCACCCCCTTGCCCACGTCGTGGAACAGGCCGGCCAGGAACGCCTCGTCCGGGTCCGAGACCCCAGGCGGGCGCACCCGGCGCACCCACTCGCGGCAGGCCAGGCCGGCGCCGTAGGAGTGGAGCCACAGGGGCTGGGCCAGCCGGCCGGCCCCGGCCAGCACCCGATGCACGGCCGAGCTCATGATCAGGGTCTTGAGGGTGCGGAACCCCAGGAACACGATGGCCGCCGACAGCGAGCGGATCTCGCGGGAACGGCGGTAGTACGCCGAGTTGGCCAGCCGAAGCACCCGAAGGGACAGACCGGGGTCCCGGGCCAGCACCTGTTCGAGCGCGTCGGGCTCGGTGGTGGTGTCGGCCAGCAGGGCCAGGGCCTCCTGCGCCACGGACGGCAGCTGGGGAAGGTCGTCGATCAGCCGGGCCACCCGTTCGGCCAGGGGATTGGACATGGGCACGATCTCCGTCGGGGGAAGGGGGCGCTGTTAGAACGTTTCGTCCGGCCCCGTCCGGATCTCAAGCCCTTGCCGGAAAACTTCGGTCGTTGGTTGTCGGTCGTTGGTGGGGGGCCTTCAGCCCGCTGGGAGGCTGGAAGGCTGGAAGGCGTGCAATCGGCGGTTGCAGCAGAAATGCGGGCTAGTGGATCGTTTCCGACATCTCGTGGCTTTCCCAGGGGGTGGGGCTGGGGGCCCCTCCTTCGCTGAACGGCCCCGCAGGGGCCTGAGAGGGCTTTCACGAAAAAGCCCCGGCGCCGGGCGCCGGGGCCTTTCGGTTGCGGTGGTGGAGATGAGCGGGATCGAACCGCCGACCTCTGCGTTGCGAACGCAGCGCTCTCCCAGCTGAGCTACATCCCCACGGAGGGGCGAGTGTATAGCACACCACAGCGACCGGATCAATAGGGAACCGGCTGGGCAGGTCCCTCCGAAGCTCGGTTGACACTGGCGCGGGAAAGCTGCTATTTCCTCCGACCATGGACG
>JAADGT010000163.1:0-19158 GCA_013152215.1 Deltaproteobacteria bacterium | reverse complement strand
TGCCCGCGGCCGGGCCGAAACGGGCCGCGGGCTCCCGAACGGAGTGCGCGGCCCTTTTTCGTTCCGCCCAACCCGACCATTCCCACACACGAGGAGGAGACACGGCGATGAAACGGGTGCTGTCGGGGATCCAACCCTCCGGTGCGCTGCACATCGGAAACTACTTCGGCATGATGCGCAAGATGATCCAGTACCAGAACGAAGCGGACCTGTTCTGCTTCATCGCCAACTATCACGCCATGACCTCGGTGGTGGACGGCGCCGCGTTGGCCCAGGGCACCCGGGACGCGGCGGCCGCGTTCCTGGCCCTGGGGCTCGACCCGGCCAAGGCCACCTTCTGGGTGCAGTCGGACGTGGTGGAGGTGCAGGAGCTGACCTGGGTCCTCTCCACGCTGACCCCCATGGGGCTGTTGGAGCGGTGCCACTCCTACAAGGACAAGGTGGCCAAAGGCCTCCAACCCAACCACGGTTTGTTCGCCTACCCCGTGCTGATGGCGGCGGACATCCTGCTCTACCAGTCCGACGTGGTGCCGGTGGGCCGGGACCAGAAGCAGCACCTGGAGGTGACCCGGGACATCGCCCAGAAGTTCAACCACACCTTCGGTGAGACCTTCGTGATCCCGGAGGCGGAGATCGACGACGAGGTGGCGGTGATCCCCGGCACGGACGGCCGCAAGATGTCCAAGTCGTACGGGAACACGATCGACATCTTCACGGACCGGGCCACCCTGAAGAAACGGGTCATGTCCATCGTAACCGACGCCACGCCGATCGAGGCCCCGAAAGACCCGGACAAGTGCAACCTGTTCGCCATCTACCGGCTGTTCCTCGACAAGCCTGGGGTGGAGGCCCTGCGGGATCGGTACCTCGCGGGCGGGCTCAAGTACTCCGACGTGAAGAAGGAGCTGATCGACGTGATCTGGGAGTACTTCGCCCCCCACCGGGCCCGGTTCGAGGAGCTCCGGAACCGGCCCGGCGACCTCGACGACATCCTCCGGGAGGGCGCGCGCAAGGCCCGGGAGGTGGCCGGGGCCACCATGGAGGAGGTGCGGCGGCGCACGGGGCTCGCGTACTGGTCGCCCTGAAGCGCATTCAAACTATTTTTGACATCGACAAACGAACCGGGTATAACCGGCCCCCGACCGTCTCGACCTTCACCTGCAACAGGAGGGAACCCCCATGCGACGAGTCCTGACCGCCCTGCTGGTTTGCGCCCTGGTGGCCCCCAGCGCCTTTGCCAAGCCGATCCGGATCGGCATCACCCAGATCGTGGAGCACCCGGCCCTGGACGCCAACCGGCAAGGCGCGATCGACCGGCTGACCGAGCTCGGGTATGTGGAGGGCAAGGACATCGTGTACGACGTGCAGATCGCCCAGGGCAACCCGGCCACCGCCAACCTGATCGCCAAGAAGTTCGTGGGCGAGGGCGTGGACCTGATCCTGGCCATCGCCACCCCCACGGCCGTGGCCGCGGCCAAGGCCACCCGCGACATCCCCATCGTGATCTCGGCCATCACCGACCCGGTGGGCGCGAAGCTGGTGGAGTCGCTGGAGCGGCCCGGCCGCAACGTCACCGGCACCACGGACCTCTCGCCGGTGGGCGAGCAGCTCAAGCTGTTCCGCACCGTGGCCCCCGGGGCCAAGCGGATCGGCATCATCTACAACGCGGGCGAGCCCAACTCGGTGACCCTGGTGAAGCTGGCCAAGAAGGCCGGGGCCGAGCTGGGGTACGAGATCGTGGAGGCCACCGTGGCCAACTCGGCCGGGGTGATGGCCGCGGCCAAGAGCCTGGTGGGCCGGGCCGACGCCGTGTACGTGCCCACCGACAACACCGTGGTGTCGGCCCTGGAGGCCGTGGTGCGGGTGTGCCAGGAGGCCAAGATGCCCCTGATCACCGGGGACACCGACTCGGTGAAGCGGGGCGCGGTGGCCGCCATCGCCATCGACTACTACCAGCTGGGCCGCCAGACCGGCGACATGATCGACCGGATCCTGAAGGGCGCGAACCCGGCCGAGATGCCGGTCGAGACCCTGAAGCAGTTCGAGCTGCACGTGAACAAGAAGGCCGCCGCGGCCATGGGCGCCACCCTGCCGGCCGACTTCGTGAAGCGCGCCGCCAAGGTGTACGAGTAGGGGCTGGAAAGCTGGAAGGCTAGAAGGCTGGAAGGCTGGAAAGCCCCCAGCCGCTTGGTTTCGGCGGAGGGGCGTGGGGCTAGGTGGAGAGCCGCGCGCGGCCGGAACCAGGCCCCATGCCCCTCCAAGGGCTCGGCAGCAACCCGCAGGCCGCCCAGATGCCCAGCCGCCCAGCCAATAGGAGACCGCATTGAGCTTTTACACCTTCATGGGAGCCCTGGAGCAGGGGTTCGCCTACGCCCTGATGGCGCTGGGCGTGTACCTGACGTTCCGGGTGCTCGACTTTCCCGACCTGACGGTGGACGGGTCGCTGCCCCTGGGGGCTGCGGTGTCGGCCACCTGGATCACCACCGGCGGCGACCCCTACGTCTCGATCGCGCTGGGGGTGGTCGCGGGCATGGTGGCCGGATGGGTCACCGCGTTCCTGGCCACCAAGCTGCGCATCCTGCACCTGCTGGCCTCGATCCTGACCATGATCGCCCTGTACTCGGTGAACCTGCGGGTGATGGGCCGACCCAACATCACCCTGCTCACCGAGCCCACGGTGTTCGCCCCCCTGGAGGGCCGGGGCCTGCCCAACCACATCCTCTACCCCCTGGTGTTCGCGGCGGTGGTGCTGGTGTGCGGGGTGCTCCTGTGGTGGTTCCTCCACACCGAGCTGGGCCTGGCCCTGCGGGCCACCGGCGACAACCCGGCCATGATCACGGCCCAGGGCGTGAACACCACGTTCACGGTGATGCTGGGCCTGGCCCTTTCGAACGGCTTGGTGGCCCTGTCGGGGGCCCTGGTGGCCCAGAGCCAGGGCTCGGCCGACGTGGGCATGGGGGTGGGCACCATCGTGGCCGGGCTGGCCTCGGTGATCCTGGGTGAGGCCCTGGTGGGCGACGGTTCGGTGGGCCGGGCGCTGATCGGCGTGGTGCTGGGCTCGGTGGTGTACCGCCTGGCCATCGCCACGGCCCTGTCCGTGCGGTTCGGCGACCTGGCGCTCACCCCCAGCGACCTGAACCTGATCACGGCCGTGCTCGTGGTCGTGGCCCTGGGGGTACCGGGGCTGCGCTCCAAGCTGTTGCGGCGGAGGGCGGTGGCGTGATCCAGATCGAAGGGCTCGTCAAGATCTTCCACCGGGGCAGCGTGAACGAGAACGTGGCCCTGTCGGGCGTGGACCTGCACGTGGCCGACGGGGACTTCGTCACCGTGATCGGCTCGAACGGCGCGGGCAAGTCCACCCTTTTGAACGCCGTGGCCGGCGCCTTCCCGGTGGACGCGGGCTCGATCCGGATCGACGGCCGCGACGTGACCCGCCTGCCCGAGCACGTCCGGGCCCGGCACATCGGCCGGGTGTTCCAGGACCCCCTGAAGGGCACGGCCGCATCCATGACCATCGAGGAGAACCTGGCGATCGCGGCCCGCCGCGGCCTGCGCCGGGGCCTGGCCCCCGGGGTGAGGGGCGGCGACCGGGAGGAGTTTCGGGCCCTGCTCGCCAGCCTGGGCCTCGGGCTGGAGAACCGTCTCAAAGACCCGGTGGGGCTGCTGTCGGGGGGCCAGCGCCAGTCCATCACCCTGCTGATGGCCACCATCCGTCGGCCCAAGATCCTGCTCCTGGACGAGCACACCGCCGCCCTGGACCCCAAGACCGCCCACCTGGTAATGGACCTCACCGACCGGCTCGTGGAGCGCGACCGGCTCACCACCCTGATGGTCACCCACAACATGGAGCAGGCCCTGCGCCACGGCAACCGGACCATCATGATGCACCGGGGCCGGATCATCCTCGACGTGTCGGGGGAGGAGCGCCGGGGTCTGACCGTGAAGGACCTGCTCGACAAGTTCCACGAGGTCCGCACCGACGACGAGGGGCTGTCGGACCGGATGCTCCTGGCCTGACCAAACTCTGTTCGCATACGGGCGGACCTTCCCGGTAACTTCGGTCGTCGGTCGTTGGTCGGGGGCCTTCGGCCCGCTGGGCGGCTAGGCTGCTAGGCGGCCGGGCGGCTCCTGATCCCGACGCCAAGGCTTCGGGGGGCATGGGGATCAGGGGTCAGAGGACGGATGTCAGTGGACGGGGTCGTGGTCCCACGACGTCGCTTTGGCCACAGTGTCTTTGCCCTTCTTCTGGCTCCTGTCCCCTGAATTCTGGCCCCTGAAACCCATGCCTCCAGCGTGAAGGCCCCGGACCAACGAAAGTTATCCTTCCCGCTGTACGGCCCCACAGGGGCCGGATGGGGGCTCCCCCTCCCCTTTCTTCCCTACCGTCCGTTTGGTATGCTGGGCGCCCTGGTTCACATGAGGCGGGCGAACCGCGTTTCCGAAGCGAGAGGAGGAGGACCATGGCAGAGATCCGGAAAGTGGGCATCGTCGGTTTCGGGGTGATGGGTTCGGCCATCGGGCTGAACGCCGCGTCCTCGGGCTACGACGTGGTGTACAAGGAGCTCAACGACGAGCTGGTCCAGAAGATGTACGACCGGTTCGTGGTGGGGGCCCTGCGCAAACGCGTGGAAAAGGGCAAGATGACCCAGGAGCAGATGGATCAGATCACCTCCCGGATCACCGGCACCAGCACCTACGAGGGCCTGGCCGACTGCGACCTGGTGATCGAGGCCGCGGTGGAGAAGATGGACCTGAAGATCCAGGTGTTCGAGGACCTGTCGAAGCACTGCCGGCCCGACGCGATCCTGGTCAGCAACACCTCCACGTTCCTGATCGAAAAGCTCATGGAGCGGGTGGACCGGCCCGAGCGCACCGCCGGCCTCCACTACTTCTTCCCGGCCAACGTGAACAAGCTGGTGGAGGTGATTCGCTCGAAGCACACATCGGACGAGACCTACCAGGCCCTCATGGAGTTCGCCCGCCAGAACCGCAAGGTGGCGATCACGGTCAAGGACTTCCCCGGGTTCGCGATCAACCCGATCTTCATCGCCAGCTACAACGTGCTCGACTCGTTCTACGACGGCCAGACCTACAACGTGGCCACCCTGGACGACATCTCCAAGGAGGCCCTGGGGGTCCGGTTCGGGATCATGTGGGTGCAGAACGGCTCGGGCCTGGGCACGGCCTACCACGCGGCCGTGTCCATGGTGGAGTACCTGGGCGATACCGACATCGGGTACCCGCCGGTGCCCGAGGCCCTCAAGCGCCAGTTCGAGTCGGGCCAGCCCTGGAACCTGGAGGACGGCCCGGTGAGCACCGACCCCGAGGTGCGGGCCCGGGTGCGCGACCGGCTCCTGGGCGCGATCTTCTCGATCGCCACCCACCTGGTGGACCGGGAGGTGGTGAGCCTGGGCGACCTGGAGCTGGGGGTGAAGACCGCCCTGGCCTGGCCCAAGGGCCCGTTCGCCCTGATGAACGAGCTGGGCATGGACGAGGCCGCCCGGCTGGTGCGGCTGGCCGACGAGGAGGGGTACTTCCGGGTGCCGGCGCTGTTCAAGGACGGGGTGCCCGCCCCCTGGGACCTGGGCTGACCCTGGGCAACGTCCCCTGGGCCGCTTCGACGGGCTGCCGGGTGCCGGCAGCCCGTCTTTCTTTTGGGGTGGCTCCCCACTTTTTCCTTGACACCCACCGGCCGGGCCCGTATAAAGCCCGACTCTTTTCGCGCCGGGCCGGGCCGTTCTTCGGGGGGAACCGAAAAGCGGCGCCGGGCCGGGCGGAAAGGGAAATCTTTGGAACCATTCTAGGAGCAGAGGAAATGATCAAGGACATCTCCAAGATCCGCAACATCGGCATCTCGGCCCACATCGACTCGGGCAAGACCACCCTGACCGAGCGAATCCTGTACTACACGAACCGGATCCACGCGATCCACGAGGTCCGCGGCAAGGACGGCGCCGGCGCCACCATGGACTTCATGGAGCTCGAGAAGGAGCGGGGCATCACCATCCAGTCCGCCGCCACCTTCTGCGAGTGGGCCGACCACTTCATCAACATCATCGACACGCCGGGCCACGTGGACTTCACCATCGAGGTGGAGCGGGCCCTCCGGGTGCTCGACGGCGCGATCCTGGTGCTGTGTGCGGTGGGCGGGGTGCAGAGCCAGTCCATCACCGTGGACCGGCAGATGAACCGGTACAAGGTGCCCCGGGTGGCGTTCGTGAACAAGTGCGACCGCACCGGCGCCAACCCCTACCGGGTGCTGGAGCAGCTCCGGGAGAAGCTGCAGCACAACGCCGTGCTGATGCAGATCCCCATCGGGCTCGAGGCCGACCACGAGGGCGTGGTGGACCTGGTGCGGATGAAGGCCGTGTACTTCGACGGCGACAACGGCGAGCGGGTGCGCTACGAGGAGATCCCCGAGGAGCTGATGGACGAGGCCCTGGCCCGCCGCGAGGAGCTGCTGGACGCGGCCAGCATGTTCGACGACGAGCTGATGGAGGCCGTGCTCGAGGACCGGGCCACCGAGGAGATGATTCACGCGGCCATCCGCAAGGGCGTGCTGTCCCGCGAGCTCACCCCGGTGTTCATGGGCTCGGCCTACAAGAACAAGGGCGTGCAGCCCCTGCTGGACGCGGTGGTCCAGTACCTGCCGAGCCCCTACGACATCCGCAACGTGGCCCTCGACATGGAGAACGACGAGGCCGAGGTGCCCTTGGAGTCCGATCCGGACAAGCCCACCGTGGGCCTGGCGTTCAAGCTGGAGGACGGCCGTTACGGCCAGCTCACCTACGTGCGGGTGTACCAGGGCGTGATCCGCAAGGGCGGCACCCTGGTCAACGCGCGCACCGGCAAGAAGTTCAAGGTGGGCCGGCTGTGCCGGATGCACGCCAACCAGATGGAGGAGATCGAGGCCTCCAACTCGGGCGACATCGTGGCCATGTTCGGGATCGACTGCGCCTCGGGCGACACCTTCTGCGCCGAGGGGCTGCGGCTGACCATGACCTCGATGCACGTGCCCGAGCCGGTGATCAGCCTGGCCGTGTACCCCAAGGACTCCAAGAGCCAGGTGAACATGTCCAAGGCCCTGAACCGGTTCAGCAAGGAGGACCCCACGTTCCGGGCGTTCGTGGACCCCGAGAGCGGCGAGACCATCATCCAGGGCATGGGCGAGCTGCACCTAGACGTGTACGTGGAGCGGATGCGGCGGGAGTACAAGGCCGAGGTCACCACGGGCCAGCCCCAGGTGGCGTATCGGGAGGCCATCTCCCAGCGGGCCGAGTTCGACTACCTCCACAAGAAGCAGACCGGCGGCTCCGGTCAGTACGGCCGGGTGGCCGGGTACATGGAGCCCCTGGAGGAGGGCGAGTACGAGTTCGTGGACCAGATCGTGGGCGGGGTGATCCCCCGGGAGTACATCCCCTCCTGCGACAAGGGGTTCCAGGCCTGCCTGAAGAAGGGTAACCTGATCGGCGCCCCCATCACCGGCGTGCGGATCGTGATCAACGACGGCGCGGCCCACTCGGTGGACTCGTCGGACATGGCGTTCCAGCAGGCCGCCATCGGCGCGTTCCGCCAGGCCTACCCCAAGGCCAAGCCGATCATCCTGGAGCCGGTAATGAAGGTGGTGGTGGAGACCCCCTCCGAGTTCCAGGGTGCGGTGCTGGCCACCCTGAACCAGCGCCGCGGCATGATCGTGGGCACCTCGGAGGACGGCCTGTACAGCGTGATCGAGGCCGAGGTGCCGCTGGCCGAGATGTTCGGGTACTCGACCGTGCTGCGGTCCTCCACCCAGGGCAAGGCCGAGTTCACGATGGAGTTCTCCCGGTACCGGCCGGTGCCCCAGGGCGTGGCCGAGGAGCTCAAGAAGAAGTACCAGGAGGAGCTCAAGAAGGAGTCGGCGGCGTAACGGCAGGCCGGCCGATGGGCTCTCTCATCCGACTGAGCGACAGGAGTTCCCGCATGTTGAAGAGCGAACTGGTGGCCCGCAACCCCTTGCGGATCCTCGATCAGACCCGGGACGGCGGCCTGGTGCCCGGGGGCCTGGGCCTGGTGGCGGCCCGGGCCGGCACCGGGAAGACCGCCTTCCTGATCCAGGTGGCCCTGGACAACCTGTTCCGGGACACCCCGGTGCTCCACGTGAGCATCGGCGACACCGTGAGCCACGTGAAGGCCTGGTACGAGGAGCTGTTCCGGGACCTGGCCGAGGGCTACGACCTGGAACGGGCCCGCGAGGTGTGGGCCGAGGCCGAGCGCAACCGCATGATCATGACCTTCCGGGTCCAGAGCTTCACGGTCCAGAAGCTTGAGGAGCGGCTGACCGACCTGGTGGAGCAGAACATCTTCGCCCCGCGCACCGTCGTGGTGGACGGCCTCGACGCCGAGTCCGACAACCTCGACGAGGTGCTCGAGGAGCTGGCCGAGTTCGCCCGTACCCGCGGCCTCAAGGTCTGGGCGGCCGTGCGCACCCACCGGGACAAGGGCGACCTGCGCCACGCCGTGGATCCCCTGCTGCCCAAGGTCCAGCTGGCCCTGGGCCTGCAGCCCGGCGACGGGGGCATCGAGCTCCACGTGATCCAGGCCCCGGGCGCGGCCGAGGGCGCGCCCCCTCTGAGCCTGGACCCGCGCACGTTCCTGCTCAAGGCATCCAGTTAGTTTTCCTCCGTCCCTTCCCCCCGAAGAGCGGGCCCCGGTGGAGTCCTCTGCCTCCCTGGGGCCCGTTTTTTTGTTCATACCGAGCTGCGCTCGAAACTATCGGACCCCTGAACCGACGGGGCAAGGGGCCTGCCGGAGCGCCGGGCGAGGGGCCTGCCCCCGAGGGCCCTCCGTTTGAATGCAACCCGGTGTCACAGCCCCAGGGGCTCGGCCACCAGGATCACGCCCAGGTCGGTGAGGCGGGGCCGCCGCTCCAGCACCTGCACGATGCGGCAGATCCGGTCCGGGCTGCGGCAGTCCACGCACCGCCCGGTCTCCGCGCAGGGGGTTCGGAACCCGAGCCTGCGGGCGTTGGGCGGGGCCGCCCAGGCCCGCACCCGGGCCAAGGCCTCGTCCACGGACCCCACCACCTTGTTGGCCCCGGCCACCACCCGGACCTTCCGGGGCCCGAACGCCAGGGCGCCCACCCGGTTGCCGGTGGCGTCCACGTTCACGATCCGGCCGTCCAGGGTCACGGCGTTCGCCCCGCACAGGAACAGGTCGCAGGTGAGCTGTCGCCGCATGATCTCGACCCGTTCGTCCAGAGACAGCCCCGGTGCGCCGTGGATCAGGCACTCCTTGCCCAACGAGGCCATCCGGTCGGGCAGCCCCAGCTCCACCAGGGACACCGACCCGCCGAACCCCACCGTGCGGGCGCCCTCGGCCTCGGCCACGATCCGCTCCGCGGCCTCGCGCCGGTCCCGACACACCCACACCGCGAACCCGTTCTCCTCCAGCGCCCCGGCCGCAGCCTCCAGACGCCGCTCCATCTGCCACCGCGCGTGCTCGTTCATGACTGTTTCCTCCTCGGCCGTCAGAACCTCTCCACCAGCTTCTCGATGAGATAGGAGCTCTCCCGGATGGCCTGGTCCCCGAAGGGCCCGAACCACTCGGCCACCCGGCGGAACTCCCGGATCAGCTCCTCGCGGCCGTCCTCGTTCAGGAACCGGGCGGTGTCCGCGGCCTCGTCCAGAAACCGCCTGAGCAGCCGGCGCCGCTCGGGGGTGGCCAGCATGATGTCGGCGTACAGCTCGGGATCCTGGGCGAACAGCCGGCCCACCATGCCCAGCTCCAGCCGGTAGATCGGGCTCGACACCTCCAGGGTGCGGTCCAGATCCACCCCCGCCCGGGACAGGAACCGGCCGAACACGAAGGTGGCGAAGTGCCGGAGCGCCTGCACCACCCCCATGATCTCGTCGTGCTCCTCCGGCGTCGACCGGACCACCACCGCGCCCCAGGCGCTCAGCTGCTCCAGCACCCACTCCGACCGCTCCGGGAACCGGGCCGGGGTGGCCACCACCACCTGCTTGTCCAGGCTCTGGGTGGTGGGGCCGAACATGGGGTGCAGCCCCAGCACCGGGCCGGGGTGGGCCTCGAGCATGGCCCGGACCGGATCGACCTTCAGGCTGGCCAGGTCGCACATCACGCACCCCTCCGGCAGGTGGGGCGCGAGGCGGGCCGCCACCTCGGCCGTCGCCCGGATCGGCACGGCCAGCACGGCCAGATCGGCGCCGCGGGCCTTCTGGGCCGCCCGGGCCCACTCGTCCCGCTCCAGCACCTCGGTAGGATAGCCGGCGGCCGAGAACCACCCCACGACCCGGGTCCCCATGGCTCCCCTGCCCCCCACCACCAGCACCCGGGCCCCCTGCCGCACCCCCGGGGCCCGGAACCCCTTGGCCTGGACCACCCGGGAGGCACGAACGATGCGGCGGAACACGTCCTCCACCAGGTCGGGATCCAGCCCGGCCGCCCGGGCCTGGTCCCGGCGCCGGGAGATCAGGTCCTCCTCCCGGGCGGGGTGGTACACGGGCAGCCCCTGCCGCCGCTTGTGCTCGGCCACCCGGCCCACCACCCGTCGGCGTTCGGCCAGGAGCTCCACCAGGGCCCGGTCGATCCGGTCGATCTCGGCCCGGAGGTGGTCCAGGGACTCTTCGGCTGCGTCACGGTCGTTCGGGGCCACGGTTCGTCGCTCCGGGTGCTCGGCCGGCCCGAGCCGGGCCGGTTGGGGTTCCGCGGGAGGCCCCCTTCATACCACGGCCCGACCGGCACTCCAACCGGGTTCCCCGGCGGCGGGGTCCTGTGCTATAAGGCCGGATTCCCAACCCCCTCTCGAGGACCGCACATGGCACGCACGGATCGCACGGCAGCCTGGATCGTGGCAGCACTCCTGGCGACCCTGTGGCCCGCGACGGGCCGGGCGCTCGTGGACATCCCCGTGTGGGAGCGGGGGGCCATCGCCGTGGAGGACCTGGCCGCCTCGTCCGGCGTGGCCCGGCCGGCCGATCTCGCGGCGGGCCCGCTGGACGACGCCCTGTACCTGGAGGCCTACCGGACCCTGTCGGGCCGGGGCCTGGTGGACCCGTTGGGCGAGCGGTTGGCCCGGTGGGCCCGCCTTCGCTCCGACGGAGGCCTCCACTGGAGCAGCCTTCGGCCCGACCTGTCCGTGCGCGCCTACTGGGCCAACGAGGACACCACCGACCGTCCCCTGTACCACACCGCCGCGGACACCTTGGACCCCGGGTGGACCACGTTCGTGAACGCCTCGGGGGCCGCGTTCTGGGGCGACCGGGTGGCCGGCGTGTACGAGCTCCAGCTCGCCCGGGAGCCCGGCGACTTCGCCTTCCGGGTCAAGCGGCTCTATCTGAAGGGGGTGTGGGGCAAGTGGTCGCTCAAGGTGGGCCGGGACGCCGAGCGCCTCGGTCCGGGGTACCACGGCAGCCTGCTGCTGGACGACAACGTCCCCACCTACGACTACTGGCGGATTCGCACCGAGGAGCCCCTGTTCCTGCCCGGCCGGTGGGCGAGCCTGGGGGGCTTTCGGTTCCTCGTGCTCAACGCCTATCTCTCGGACGACGACCCGCGCCCCGCCGACGGCCGCTACGGCAGCGGGATCGACCCGGTACACGACCCCCGCCTCCTGGTCATGCGGGCCTCGTACCACCCCACGTCCTGGGTCGACCTGGGGGTGAGCCGGGCCATCCTGTACGGCGGCAAGGGTCGGGAGGCGTACGACCGGCCGGGCGACTGGTGGGAGCTGTTCACGGCCACGGACGAGAACGTGAAGCCGGGCGGAAGCCACCGCTACGACAACGACCAGTACGTGGCCCTCGACCTCACGGTGCGGCTCCCCTTCCTGAACGGGTGGGGTCCGTTGAAGGGGGGCAAGGTGTACTGGGAGTACGCGGCCACCGACATCATCTCGAAGTGGCAGGGAGAGGACACGGGCAACTGGGAGCCGTTCCAGCTCAACCGGGTCGCCAACCTCGGCGGCCTGTACCTCACCACCGCCGTGACGGACCTCCGGTTCGAGTTCGCCGAGACCGACGTGCCCTGGTACCGCAACGGCCAGTACCCCCAAGGGTACACCTACCGGGGCCGGCCCCTGGGTCACCACATGGGGGGAGACGCCCGGAACTGGTACCTGGAGGTGTCCCGCTACTTCAGCCCGGCCTGGCGGGCCACGGTGAGCCTCGACCTGGAGGAACGGGCCCATAGCACGGGCGTGGAGGAGCGGCGGGCCGAGTGGGGACTGGACGTGGAGGCCCGGCGGATCACCCTGTGGGGGGTTCCCGTGGAGCTCCGGGCCCAGGGGCTGTGGGCCAAGGTGGCCAACCCCCTCGACGATCCCCAGCGGGAGGACCGCACCGAGGTGGTGGTCGGGCTCCTGCTCACGGCCCGACAAGACTGATCCCCTGCCCGAAACGGCTTCTTCGCTTCACCCCCAACGTCCACGAAAAGGCGACCGATGAGAACGCGCGTCCGACGAATCGCTCTGGCCATGACCCTGGCGGCCGCGTGGGGCCTCCCCGCGGCCGCACCCGCCGCCCCTCCCCTTCCCTCCCCGGCCCAGCTGGGCAAGGGGCTGCGGGGCCTGCCGCCGGGGGTGGACGTGAACCGGATCCTCCAGCAGCTGGGCCAGGGGGCAGGGCCGGCCCCCGCACCCAAGGAGGAGGCCGCCCCTCCCAAGGGCACGGCCCCTGAGAAGCCGGTGGGCATCGACGCGTTCGAGGCCGAGGCCCGCCAGGTCCTCTGGGACGGGCGGCTCACCCCCGAGAGGGAGGCCGACCTTGCGGCCCGCGCCCGGGACCTGGGCGTGGACCCGGGAAAGGCCCGGGCCCTGGGGGAAAAGATCGCCAAGGAGCGCCGAAAGCTGCTGGACCAGGCCCTGACCGACGTCAAGGCGTTGCGGGTGGGGGCGAAGCTTTCGGAGTCGGACCGGGCCTGGCTCGTCCGGAAGTGGATGGACGCCGGACAGCCCGAGGACGAGGCCCAACGGCTCCTCGACTACACCCTGGACCGCCTGCACCGGCTGGACGTGTACCGGTCTGTGCTGCAGGCGTTCGGGGCCGACGGTGTGATCACGAGCACCGAGGCGACGATCCTGGAACAGCGACGCCGGGAGTTGGGGCTCACCCGGCAGGACGCTGCGGCGGTGCGGGAGGAGATCCGGGCCGAGGGGGACACGCCCATCCAGGACGTGTTCGAGAAGCTGCGGGAGGAGGCCGCGTCCCGCCAGCCCCTGCCACCCCGGCTGGAGCTCTACGGGAAAAAGGTGTTCCAGGCCCCTCCGGAGGCGTTCGCTCCGCCCAGCGCCCTGGCCCCGCCCGACGACTACCGGGTGGGCCCGGGGGACCGGTTCCACGTGACCCTGTGGGGGAGGCTGGAGGCCGAGTACGATCTCGAGGTGGACGCGGAGGGCCGGGTCCAGTTCCCGAAGGTGGGGCCGGTGTCGCTGGCCGGCCTGACCTATCGGCAGGCCCGGGAGGTGTTGCGGGGCCGGGCCGAGTCCATCACGGGGGTGAGCGCCGCCGTGACCCTGGCCTCCCCCCGGTCGATCCAGGTGTTCGTGGTGGGGGAGGTCCAGTCCCCCGGCTCGGTGACGCTCTCGCCCCTCTCCCAGGCCGTGCACGCGGTCATGGCCGCCGGCGGGCCCACGGACCTGGGGTCGCTGCGTACCGTTCGGCTCCGACGGGGGGGCAAGCTGCTGGCCACCCTCGACTTCTACAGGTTCCTCCGGGACGGCGCCACGCCGGGGGACCGGCCGCTGGAGAACGGCGACGTGGTGGTGGTGCCCCGGGCGCGGGTTCTGGTGGCGGTCACCGGGCTGGTGAAGCGGCCCGGCATCTACGAGCTGCTGCCCGGCGAGGGACTGCGGGCCGCGTTAGAGTACGCGGGCGGCCTGCGGCCCGACGCTTACGGGGGTCGGGTGCAGGTGGAACGCACCGAGGGGAACGCCCGAAAGACCGTGCTGGACGTGAACCTCGCCGGTCTGGACAAGGACTTCGAGCTGCGCGACGGGGACCGGGTCACGGCGTTCCCGGTGCCCCCCGAGCCCGAGAACCGGGTCCGGCTGTTCGGCCACGTCTACCGCCCCGGCACCTACGCGTGGACCCAGGGGATGCGGGTCTCGGCCCTCCTGGGATCCACCGAACGCCTGAAGCCGCGGGTCGACCTCGACTACGCGGTGATCCTTCGGGACACCGGGCCCGACCGGGTCAAGGAGGTCGTCGCGTTCCGGCCGGGCAGGGCCCTGGAGCAGCCCGGCACGGACGCGGACCCGGTTCTCCAGGCCGGGGACGAGGTGTTCGTGTTCAGCCAGGACGCCTTCCGGCCGCCCTTGCGGGCCACGGCCAGCGGAGAGGTGCGGAACCCCGGGCTCTACCGGATCGAGCGGGGCGCCCGCGTGGCCGACCTGATCCGGATGGCCGGGGGGCTGGCCCCCGACGCGCTGGTGAGCCGCGCGGAGCTGCTGCGGTACCTGCCGGACCGGCAGCGCCAGACCTTGTACGTGGACCTGGCCGCCGCCCTCAAGGGCGACCCGGCCCACAACCTGGAGCTGCGGGACGAGGACGAGCTCGTGGTCCACTCGGTGTGGAGTCAGGGGGCCCAACCCGTGGTGTTCGTGGAGGGCGAGGTCCAGGCCGCCCAGGACCCGGAAAACCTCCGGGGCGCGAGCGCATGGGACCGGTTCCGGGGCCGCGTGCCGAAGAACGGCGACACCACCGGGTCCGTCCCCATTCCCCTCACGAGGGGGATGACCGTCAAGGACCTGATCTTCAAGGCCGGGGGGCTCACCAAGAGCGCGTACCTGCCGGTGGCCCATCTGTACCGCACCGATCCCCGGACCAAAGAGGTGACGGTGCGCACGTTCGACCTGGGCCGCGCCCTGAACGGGGACCCCGCCCACAACCTGGAGCTCCAGGACCTGGACCACGTGGTGGTCCACTCGGCCTACGACTTCCGCCCGCTGCAGCCCGTGGAGATCTCGGGCATGGTCACCCGGCCCGGCCGATACCCCTACGCCACGAACCTCCGGGTGCGGGATCTGGTGCTGGCCGCCGGAGGGCTCAGGGACGAGGCCTACCTGGCCGAGGCTGAGATCGTGCGCACCGAGGTTCCCGAGGGGTCGGACGAGGCCGAGACCCGAACGATCCGGTTCTCGCTGGAGCGGGCCATGGCCGGGGATCCCCAGCACAACCTCCGGCTCGCTCCGTACGACAAGGTGTTCGTGAAACGGATCCCCGAGTGGCGGGAGACCTGGAAGGTGAAGATCGCGGGCGAGGTGCGGTTTCCCGGCACGTACTACATCTCCAAGGGCGAGCACCTCTCGAGCGTGCTGCGCCGGGCCGGGGGGTACACCCCCGAGGCCTACCTGCGCGGCGCGGTGTTCACCCGGAGGAGCGCGCGCGAGCAGCAGCAGCGCCGGCTCGACGAGCTGCGGGACCGCCTGCAGCAGACGATCCTCCGGGTGTCGTCGGCCGAGTTCCAGGCGGCCCTGAGCCCGGAGGACGTGGCCGCCCAGAAGCAGTACCTGGCCGCCCAGGAGCTGCTCCTGAAGAAGCTCCAGTCCGCCCGCGCCACGGGCCGGGTGGTGGTGCGGCTCCTTCCCCTGGACGAGATGGAGGGGTCGGACTGGGACGTGGCCCTGGAGGACGGCGACACCCTGACCATTCCCAAGCAGCCCCAGACCGTGAACGTGGTGGGCGCGGTGTACAACCCCACCAGCCTCCTCTGGGAACCCGCGAACCGGACCGTGGACTACTACCTCCAGAAGACCGGGGGCCCCACCCCGGACGCGGACGAGGACGAGATCTACGGCCGACGGCACCGTGGTGAGCGGCCGGAGCCTGAGCGATGGGAGCTGGTGGTCCCGGGACATCCAGAGCCTCGAGCTCTACCCCGGCGACACGATCCTGGTCCCCGAGAAGGTGCAGAGGGTGAGCTTCATGAAGGAACTCAAGGACACGACCCAGATCCTCTACCAGATCGCGGTCACGGCCGGCGTGGCCGTGGCCCTGTTCTAGCGGGGGCCCTCCCATGAGCGAACCCCGCCGTCCCGACCCCGCGCCGGCCGCCGCGCCCCCGCCGCCGCCCTACTTCCCCTACTGGGTGCCGCCGGAGGAGGACGAGATCGACCTGCTGGACCTGGTGGCGGTGCTCCGCCGGCGGTGGCGCCGGATCGCACTGGTCACGGTGCTGGGCACCGGCCTGGCCGTGGCCTACGCCTTGCTGGCCACCCCCATGTACCGGGCCCAGGCCGTGATCGCCCCGCCCCAGGAGAAGACCCAGAGCGGTGTGTCCTCGGCCCTGGCCGCCTTCGGCGGGTTCGGGGCCGAGATCGCCGGAAGCCTGGGCATCTCGCTGGGAACCACCGACGCCAACCGGCTGGAGGCGATCCTCAAGAGCCACCGGCTGATCGACCGGGTGGTCAAGAAGCACGACCTCCTGCCCGTGCTGTTCCACGACGACTGGGACCCGGCCGCCAAGAAGTGGCTCGTGGAGGACCCCGACGACATCCCGAACGTGTGGGACGCCGAGAAGCTCCTGGAGGACCTCTACCGGGTGAAGAACGACGCCAAGGCCGGGGTGCTCCGGGTGAGCTTCGAGTGGGAGGACCCGGAGATGGCGGAGCGGATGCTCCGCTACTTCCTGAACGAGCTCGCCCTGGTGGTCCAGGAGGACGAGCTCAAGCGCATCGAGGCGAACCGCCGGTTCGCCGAGGAGCAGCTCAAGAAGGCCACCGACCCCGTGATCGTGGCCAAGCTGCAGGCGCTGCTCTCGGAGCAGGTGGAGAAGGCCATGATGGCCCAGAACGTGGAGCAGTTCGCCTACGAGGCCATCGACCCCCCGGCCGTGTCGGACGAGAAGGTCAAGCCCAAGCGGGCCCTGATCGGGGCCCTGGGGCTCACGGTGTCGCTGTTCTTCGGGGTGTTCCTGGCGTTCTTCGCCGAGTGGATCGACAACGCCAAGGCCCGGGCGCGGGAGAAGGAGGCGGCGGGGTAGCCCGCTTCATCGCCCCGCCCGCAATGGGCGCGTTTTTCCGGAGGCGGGGCGAGGGACCCGCTTTCGGACGGGCGTGCGCCTACTCCCCCTCGCACCGGTTGCACCGATCGCCCAGCAGGATCGGCTGGTCCGGCCGGGACCCGTGGCGGTAGAGGGTGATGCCCTTGAGCCCCAGGCCGTGGGCCTCGCGGATCAGGCGGGCCGCCACCTCGGGGCCGGCGTGGGGGGGAAGGTTCACCGTCTTGGACACGGCGTTGTGGGTGTGGGCCTGGAACGCCGCCTGCACCCCCAGGTGGGCCTCGGGCTCCAGGTCGAGCGCCGTGGCGAACCGGGCCCTCAGGTCCTCGGGCACCCCCGGCACCCGGGCCAGTGAGCCCTCGGCCCGAACCCGCTCGAGCACCGGCCCCGGATCGATGCCCCGCTCCCGCAGGGCCGGCTCGAGCAGGGGGTGCACCCCGAACGAAACCGTGCGGCCGTGGACCCGCCGGGCGTAGGCCAGGCTGAACAGCGGCTCGATGGACCCGGACACCCCGGCCAGGATCGAGATCGAGCCGGTGGGCGCCACCGTGGTGACCGTGGCGTTGCGCATGGCGCGGAACCCCTGGCGCTCCCACCGGCTGCCGGGGAACGCCTCGAAGCTGCCCCGCTCCTCCCCCAACCGCCGCGACGCGGCCACGCCGGCCCGCTCCACCGCGGCCATGATCTCCCGGCCCAGGGCCCGGGCCTCGGCCGAGGCGTACGGGATGCCCAACCGGACCAGCAGGTCCGCGAACCCCATCACCCCCAGCCCGATCTTGCGGGTCCGGCGGTTCGCCCGGCCGATCCGGGGCACCGGGGGCCGCGACACCTCCACGCAGTCGTCCAGGAACCGCACCGCCAGGGCCGCTGCCTCGGCCAACCCCTCCCAGTCGAGCCCCCGGCCCCGGACGAACGCCATCAGGTTCAGGGAGCCCAGGGTGCAGGACTCGTAGGGCAGGAGGGGCTGCTCTCCGCAGGGGTTCGTGGCCTCCAGGGCTCCCAGGTGGGGGACCGGGTTCGCCCGGTTCACGGCGTCGAGGAACACCGCCCCGGGGTCCCCCACCCGCCAGGCACCCTCCACCAGGGCGTCGAACACCTCCCGGGCCGGGATCCGGCGCCACACCGACCCGTCCCTCGGGTTCACCAGGGGCCAGGGGTCGCCCCGGTCCACGGCCCGGGTCAGGGCGTCGGGAAACCCCACGCTCAGGTTGAAGTTCCGGAGGCCGCCCCCGGCCTTGGCCCTGCAAAACGCCAGGATGTCGGGGTGCGTGGCGGAGAGAACCGCCATGTTCGCGCCCCGCCTCCGGCCCCCCTGGCGGATCACCCGGGTGGAGGTGTCGAACAGCTCCAGGAACGACAGGGGGCCCGAGGCCACCCCTCCGGTGGACCCGACCCGGTCGCCCGCGGGCCGGATCCGGGAGAACGAGAACCCCGTGCCCCCTCCGCTCTTGTGGATCCGCGCCATGTGGGCCAGGGCCCGGTAGATCGCCCCGATGGAGTCCTCCAGGGGCAGGACGAAGCAGGCGGCGAGCTGGCCCAGGGCGGTGCCGGCGTTCATGAGGGTGGGGGAGTTGGGCAGGAACCGAAGCCCCCGCATCAGGTCGTGGAACCGCTCCGCCCAGGGGTTCGGGTCCTCCCCCCACCGCCGCTCCGCCCGGGCCACCGCCCGGGCCACCCGCCAGAACAGCCCCTCCGGATCCTCGGCCAAGGTCCCGTCGGGCCGGCGCCGGAGGTAGCGCAGCTCCAACAGGGACACCGCCTGGGGCGTCAGGGGCGGATACGCCATCGGGAAGGCTCCTGGCAGCCCGCACAACCACGACGGGCGCCCCCCACTCCGGCGGACGCCCGTTCGTGCTCGACTGCCCTTACTTCTTCTTCTTGGCCTTGGCGGCCTGGGCCTTCAGCTCCTTGATCCGAGCCTTCAGCCGCTTCATCCGGCGATGCCGCCGCCGCTTGATCTCCCTCCTTCGCTCGCTGATCGGCATGGTCTCGTCTCCTCTCTTTTTTCGGCTCACGAATCCCAACGAAAGGGCCACTGACTTACGCTGAAAGGCTAGAAAGCTGGAAGGCTAGTATCATGGAACTCAAGAAAGCATATCCCTTGCGACGGTGGGGCTGGGGGCTCCGACGAAGCGCGACGGCCGAGCAGCCCGGGCCACCCGACGT
>JAADGT010000325.1 GCA_013152215.1 Deltaproteobacteria bacterium | reverse complement strand
CGGGCCACCAGCTCCTGGGCCACGGCGACGCCGGGGTACAGGTGGCCGCCGGTGCCGCCCCCGGCGATCAGGACTCGCACCGGCCCAGCCCCGCCAGCACCCCCACGGCCGCCAGATCCACCACCCAGCCCGTTCCCCCGCACGAGAGGAAGGGAAACGGCAGCCCCTTGGTGGGCAGACACCCGGTCACCACCAGGGCGTTCAGGCCCGCCTGCAGCCCCAGCCAGGCGGCCACCCCCACCCCCAGGTACCGCCGGAACGGGTCGGTCTGGCGGGCCGCCAGCAAAAACCCACGGCCCACCAGGAGCCCGAACAGCAGGAGAACGGCCGCCACGCCCACGAACCCGGCCTCCTCGGCCCACACGCTGAGGATGAAATCGGTGTGGGCCTCGGGCAGATAGAACAGCTTCTGCTGGCCCCGCCCGATCCCCACGCCCCACAGGCCGCCGGACCCGAACGCCAGCAGGCTCTGGACCAGCTGAAACCCCGCGCCCTGCGCATGCTCCCAGGGGTCCAGGAACGCCAGGATCCGCTCCCGACGGAACGGCACGAACCACAGGGCCCACACGGCCACGGGCACCGCCGGCAAGAGCCCCGAAGCCAGGTGGGCCGGCCGCACCCCGGCCGTGAAGCACACCAGCAGCACCACCCCGCCCACCAGGGCCGCGGTGCCCAGGTCGGGCTCCGCCAGGATCAGCGCCAGGGGCACCGCCGGGATCAGCACGTGGGGCAGGTACCCGTAGGCAAACGACCGCAGCCGCTCCCCTCGGCGGGCCAGGCTGTCGGCCAGGAACAGCACCACCGCGAACTTGGCCACCTCGGACGGCTGGAACCCCACCGGCCCGATCCGGATCCACCGGTGGGCTCCCTTCACGGCCTGGCCCAGCCCCGGAGCCCAGCACAGGGCCAGCAGCACCGTGCTCAGCCCCAGGAGGGGGTAGGCCCACGGCCGGAGCCGCTCGGCCGGGATCCGGCTCGCCGCGGTCATGGCCAGCAGCCCCAGGCCGGCGTACACCGCCGAGCGCTTCAGGTAGGCCATGGGGTCCCCGCCGGCCCCCCCGAACGCCCGGGGCGCGGCCGAGGAGTACACCAGCACCAGCCCCAGGCCCACGAGAACCGAGGCCGCGCCCAAGACCCAGGGGTCGGGCCGGCAACGGCCGGCCTCACCCACGGCGCCGCCTCCGTTCCCACNNNNCGCCCGGCCGCGCTCGGCATACCCGGAGAAGCGGTCGAAGCTGGCGCAGGCCGGCGACAGGAGCACGGTGTCTCCCGGCTCGGCCGCGGCCACGGCCGCCTCCACCGCCTCGGGCCAGTCGTCGAACCTTCGCACCGGAACGACCCCCTCGAGCACCCGGGCCAGGGTCGGGGCGTCCTGGCCCACGACCACGGCCAGCTTGACCCGCCCCCGGGCCGCTTCGGCCAGGGGCGTCAGGTCCTGGCCCTTGGCCTGGCCCCCGGCCACCCACACCACCGGCCCGGACAGGCCGGCCAGGGCCTCGCGGGCCGCGTGCACGTTGGTGGCCTTGGAGTCGTCCACGAACCCGACGCCGCCGGCCTCCCAGAACCGCTCCATGCGGTGGGGCAGCCCCGGGAACGACACCACGGCGTCCCAGACCCGATGGGGGTCGGCCCCCATCCAGGCGGCCGCAAGCACGGCCGCGAGGGCGTTTCGAAGATGGTGCCGGCCCCGGGCCCGGCAGGGGCCGGCATCGAGCCGGACGCCGTCTCGACCCGGCAGGCACACCACGGCCTCGTCGCCCTCCAGCCACGCCCCGATCGACAGGGGCCCCTGCTCCGAAAACCCCAACAGCACGCCCCGGCTCCGACGGGCCAGGGCCCAGGCCGTGGGGTCGGCGGCGCAGGCCACGGCCGCGTCGCCCTCGCCCTGGTTCCGGAAGATCCGGGCCTTGGCCTCGGCGTACGCCTCGGGGGTGCCGTGCCAGTCCAGGTGGTCCTGGTCCACGTTGAGCAGCACGGCCACCCGGGGTCGGACCGTCTCGGCCGTTGCGAGCTGGAAGCTCGACGCCTCCACCACGGCCACGTCCCATTCCCCTTCCAGGGCCTCCACCAGGGGGGTGCCGAGGTTGCCCCCCACGAACACGGATCGTCCCTCGGCCGACAGGGCCCGGCCGACCATCTCGGTCACGGTGCTCTTGCCGTTGGTGCCGGTGATCGCCACCAGGGGGCACCCGAGCCCCCGGGCGGCCAGCTCCAGCTCGCCCATCACCGGCACCCCGGCCCGCCGCAGCTCGGCCCACAAAGGGTGGCGGGGGGGCACCCCCGGGCTGACCACGGCCAGGTCGTAGCACGCGGCCGGTTCGCCGGCGTAGGGGGCCGCGGGCAGATCCGGGGGGAGCTCCACGGGTCGGTCGTCGTGGACCTCCACCCTCGCCCCACGGCCGGCCAGGTACCGGGCCGCGGCTCGTCCCGACCGGCCGGCCCCCAGCACCAGCACCCTCTTCCCGTCGAACCGCGCGCCTCGCTCCATGGGGTTCACCGCAGCTTCAGGGTGCCCAGGCCCAGCAGGGCCAGGATGATCGAGACGATCCAGAACCGCACGATGATCTTGGGCTCGGCCCACCCCTTCAGCTCGAAATGGTGGTGGATGGGCGCCATCCGAAACACCCGCTTGCCGCGGGTCTTGAAGGAGATCACCTGGATCATCACGCTCAGGGCCTCCACCACGAACACCCCGCCGACCACCGCCAGCACGATCTCGGACTTGCTCACCACGGCCACGGCCCCGAGGGCGCCGCCCAGGGCCAGGCTGCCCACGTCGCCCATGAACACCTGCGCCGGGTACGCGTTGTACCAGAGGAACCCCAGGGCCGCCCCGGCCATGGCCGCGCAGAACACGGCCAGCTCGCCCGCGCCCGGCACCCAGGGGATCTGCAGGTACTCCGCGATCCGGGCGTGACCCGCGGTGTAGGTGAAGATGAGGTACGTGAGGCTCGCCGTGATCACCGGGCCGATGGCCAGGCCGTCGAGGCCGTCGGTCAGGTTCACGGCGTTGCCCGCGCCCACCACCACGAACACGGCGAACGGGATGTAGGCCCACCCCAGGTCCGGCCGGAGGTTCTTGAAGAACGGCACCGCCAGCCGGGTGTCGAACCCCGGCAGGGCCCACAGGGCGGTGCACCCTGCCGTGGCCACCACCACCAGGGACCAGAACTTCACCCGCGCCGGCAGGCCCCGGCTGTTGCGCCGGGTCACCTTGAGGTAGTCGTCGGCGAACCCCACCGCCGCGAACCCGAAGGTGATCCCCAGCACGATCCACACCCGGGGCTCCAGCGGATCGGACCAGGCCAGGGTGGCCACACCCAGGCCCACCAGGATCAGGATCCCCCCCATGGTGGGGGTGCCGGCCTTGGCCAGATGCCTCTCCGGCCCGTCGTCGCGCACCGCCTGCCCCACCTTGAGCCGTTCGAGCCAGCGGATCACGGCCGGCCCGAGGAACAGGGCGATCCCCAGGGCCGTGAGCATGCCCAGCACGCTCCGGAACGTGAGATACCGGAACACATTGAACGGCCCGAACGCGTCGCTCAGACCGTAGAGCAGACGATACAGCAACGCTCATCGCTCCAAGGCGTCGGCCACGGCCTCCAGGCCCAGGGCCCGGCTGCCCTTCACGAGCACCCAGTCCCCCGGCCGGAGGCGCCGGCCCACGGCCGCCACCAGGGTGGTTTGGTCGTCGTAGGTCCAGATTCGTTCCGCCGGAAACCCGGCATCGAGCGCCCCCTCCCGGATCGCCTCGGTGCGCCGGCCCAGCAGGTGCAGCTCGGCCAGGCCCAGGCGGGCCGCGGCCCGACCCACCGCCTCGTGGCCTGCCCAGCACAACGGGCCCAGCTCGAGCATCTCTCCCAGCACCGCGATGGCTCGGCCGCCGGCCGCGAGCTCGGTCAGGGTCTCCAGGGCCGCCTCCACCGCCGTGGGGTTTGCGTTGTAGCAGTCCACGTACAGGCGGGCCCCGGCCCGGCCCGATCGCACCTCCCCCCGCAGGGGCGCCGGGCCCAGGCCCTCCCACGCCCCGGAGGGATCGGCCGGCTCGACCCCGAGGGCCCGAACCGCCGCCAGGGCCGCCA
>JAADGT010000241.1:17295-28684 GCA_013152215.1 Deltaproteobacteria bacterium | reverse complement strand
CCGGCCGGCCGGCGGCAGGCGGGAAAACGCCTGCTGGATCGCGAGCACCGCCCCGGGCCCGAGCTTCACCAGGGCCCGGGTGGCCTCGCGGGCCACGTCCCCCCCCTGGGTCAGGGCGGCCGCCAACACCGGAGCCGCCTCGGGCCGACCCAGCTCCCCCAGCACCCAGGCTCCCACATACCGGCGCGGAAACGACCGGTCCTCCAGGGCGGCCACAGCCTCTCCGAACGCCCAGGGCCACCCGCGGTTCCCCGCCACGGCCAGCGCGTGCTCCCGGAACACCGGGTCCTGCGACCGGCAGGCCTCCCGAACCGGCACCTCCACCAGGTCATCGGGCAGGGAAAGCACGGCCTTGTAGGCATCGGACCGGGTCTCATCGTTCCAGGGCCGCCCCATCCGGCCCACCAGCTCCGCGGCCGCGTCCGCATCCCCAGCGCGGGCTGCCTGGATCAACTCCTCCACGGGCACGGTGCGGGGCACCCCGCAAGCGGCGAGGAGCAACAGGAGGAGGGCGAGAAGGGGCGTGGGGCGTCGGTCGCCGGTCCGCAGCTTCCCAGCCTTCCAGCTTCCCAGCCTTCCAGCCTTAGAGCCGTGACGGGTGACGGGTGACGGGTGACGGGGAGCGCCTTCAGCTTCCCGGTTAGCCAGCCGCCCGGCCACCCAGCCGCCCGGCCGCCCAGCTCCCCCTACCATACCTTGTGCACCGTGATGTCCACGCCGGTGACCACCCGGCCTTCGGGCACGATCACGGCCGACGGGTCCACGGTGCCCTGGTCGTATCGGCCGTACAGCTCGCCCACCTCGGGGGGGCCTCCGTACCGGTTGCGGGCGCAGACGTAGTAGGTGCCCCCCTCGGGCAGCCGCACCTCGTAGCGGCCGTCGGGCCCGGTCTTGGCCGACACGAACTTGGGGCGCTCCGACATCTGGATGTGGTCGTACACGTGGACCCGCACCCCCTCCACGGGGTTCCCCTCGGCGTCCAGCACCCGGCCTCGGATCGCGGTGGTCCATCCCGCGGACGCGCCGAGCGGCAGCTTGGCGTTGCCCTGTTTCACGTAGGCCAGAACCGGGAGCTCCAGCGGCTTGTCGGGCTCCACCCGCACCCGCACGGGGTCGCTCTTGAGATCCCCGGACCGGACCGGACCGGTCTTCTCCCCGCTCGCCCGGCGGCGCGCCACCAGCAGATACTCGCCGGGGGGCAGCTCGACCTCGAACCCGCCGTCGTCCAGGGGCCCCAACTGCAGATAGGGGGGGCCCCTCAGGTCCATGCCCGGCTTGTACACGTCCACCACCACCTGCCGGGCCGGCTCGTACACGGTGCCCGCCACCCGCGTGAGGGCGTTCGGATCCCCTTTCGGGCCCGAGCACCCGACCACGGTGGAGAGCAGGATAAAAATCAGAAGAGATATGCTCCGTCGGCTCATAACTCCCCTTTTCAGCACCTCTCCCCCTGCTTCCGGCGGGAAACGAAGGCCTCCTACTCGGAACCGAATCTCGCCTCTCTGGTCTCTGAATCCGGCCCTTGTCGGGGCACCAACCAGATGCGCACCGGCTCGGCCACGGCGTTGTGGTCCTCGTTAACGCCGTCGAGAAGCGCGATTCCCACCGGGTACACGTCGCCCGGCTCCAGTACCACGTCCCCCGGGTCCGTCCCCCGCAGGGCCCGGCTGAACGTCACGCTCCACCGCCCAGCGGTCCACCTGCCCGTGGCCTCCACCTCGGTACGCCCGGAAGGGGGGGCGCGATCCACGAAGGCCGGCGCCTGGGCTCCGGGCTCCGGGGCCGGGGCCTCCATCGGCCCGCCCGCATCCCGCACCAGGTTCTCCACGAACCGTTCGCCCGGAACGTCCGGCTCGCGCCCCCCGGGACCGAGGAAAAGATCGTCGGCGGCACCGTCCAGGCTCCCCCACCCGGCCTTCCACTCCCACAGGTCCAGCCGTCCCCAGCCCTCGGGCGTGGCCATCTGGTAGTCTGCAAAGGCGCGGGGACCCGCCATGCGAAAATCCGCCAGATGGCAGGCCTTCGCGCAGGCAAACCCTTCCACGCCGCCTCCCCAGAGCACCGCGACCCCGTCCTGCCCGATCGGCCCCCGCCGCCACGAGCTTCCGTTCCAGATCCACCCCGGCCCTCGGTGCAGCGTCGGATCCGACCAGGTGAGCCGCAGGTACATCCGTTCCGTTGTGTAGAACGCCCTAACCTCCAGATCCACCGGCGGGGCCTGGGTACCGTGGTGGCAAGAGGCCGTGGCCTTGTGCACCGCATCGGCATCCACCGAGGTCTCGTCCGCCCGGGTCGTGCGCCCCCCCCTCGCCTGGGCACGCAAGGGCACCGCGCTCTCCCAGTCCGCCTCGGTTGGAGGGTGGTCCAGGGGCAGGGCAAACACCCGATCCACGGGCGAACGGCACGCGGCCGGCACGAACGCCACCGCGAACAAAGCGACGAGAAGGGTCCGAATCCACACGCGCAGGGGTACCTGGGAAGGGGATCAGGGGTTACGGGAAAGGGGCGGCCACACCCCAGAACCTCGTCCTTCAGTTCACGGCTGAACCGGCCTCCACGCCCGACGAGGTCCTTCCACTCGGCAGAGCAGACTCGGCCTGGGTCAGCCCACGGCTCGGCACGGGGTCACGCGGTCAAACCGCAGGTTCCAACTCCTTCGCCGGTGGCCTTTAGCCTCCCTGCTCCCGTGCGTAGTATACTGCCGATCCACGCCCCCGGCACAACTTGGGAAAACGCGAGATGAACGGTTCCCCTGACCTCGAGACCATCCGAGAGGCGGTGATCGCCGCCGTGGTGTTGGGGCTGCTCCTGCTGGCCGCCCCCCCAACCCTCGGGGCCGGATCGCCACCGTTGCGCTGGACCGGCCGGGTAGAGCTCACCGAGCCCTTTACCGTCGAGCCGAGCCAGACCTTGGTGGTCGAGGAGGGAACCCAGATCGTGGCCGGCCCCGAAGGCACCGTGTTCGTGCGCGGAAAGGCGTACCTCGTGGGCACCCGGGAGGCGCTCGTCCGCATCGTTGGAACCCGGGACGCGAAGGCTCCTGTGTTCCAGATCAATGACCCCGGCGCCGTGGTACGGCTCCACCGGGTCGAGGCGGAGGGCGCCGGCACCGTGGTGGGCGCCACGGCTGGCACCGTGGTGGTGACCGATTCGGAGTTCCGAAGGAACGCCACCGGACTCCGCCTCCAGATGCGCACACGAGCGGTGCTGCGCAATGTGACGTTCGAGGAGAACGATCTGGGGCTGGCCGCGGACAACGGCGCGCTGGTGCGCGTGGTGGGCACCGCGTTCCGGAAAAACAAGACGGGGGTCGGCGCCGGAAACTCCGTGCGTCTAGCCATCGAAAACACCCTCTTCGAGGACAACGAAACCGGCTACGGGCAGACCAACGGCGCCGACGCCTCCCTCGAAGGCTGCACGTTCAAGGGGAACTCGAACGCAGGAGTGCTCCTACGGCAGTCGCGTCGAAGCCCCCGGATCTCGTTTTGTCGATTCGAGGAGAACCGTGCGGCCGTCAAGGCTCGGTCCACCAGCCACCCCCTGGTGGAGGCAAGCGTGTTCCGAAACAACGACAGGGGGGTGGACGCCTATCAGTTCTGTGGGCCGCTCCTGCGGTTCAACGGGTTCGTGGAAAACGGGGAGGCCGTGCGCCTGGACCACAAGTCCGGGGCAAAAATTCGGGGAAATCGATTCGAGCGGAACGGCACCGCCCTGTTCCTGGATTTCTCGTCCTACCCGGAGGTGCGTCGAAACCGGTTTACCGACAACGACTGGCACGTGAAGCTGGGCCGGTTCATGTCGGCCGACTGGGAACGGCGTCAGGGGTCGGCGAGAATCACCTTGGGGAAGGCCCGGGAGCGAAACACCCGCAACCCCATGATGCTTCGCGGAACGCTGCCCGGCGCGGCCGGCGTGGTGGACGTGAGCGAGAACGACTGGGACGAGGAGACCCGGTCCGAGATGGAGGCCGGTCCCGACGCAAATCTCTCACGCATCTGGGACGGGCGGGACGAACCCAAGGTGGCCTATGCCGACTGGGGGACCGGCCAGCAGGAGTTCGCCCTCGATCGAGTGCAGTTTTCCCCGCCTTTGACCGCGTCCCCGGCCGTGGGACCGGAGGCGTGGCTTCCGCTGGACACCGGACTCCCGGCGAACCCGATAAAAAGGGGGCCTGGAGCCCCTCCCGGAAATCCCCCCCAGCCTCGGCCCACCGCCCGCCCGCCCCATGGTGAACCGTGAGCGCATACCCCCTTCCGCCCCCTTCCCTTGTGGTGTAGTGTGACCTTTGAAATGCGTACTACGCGCAAGACCCCTGGCGCGCCGAAGCGTTGGCGCTGGGGTGAGGAGGGAACGTGGTCATGAAAAAGGGAGCATGGCACGGGGCTCTGGTCGCAGTGGGGATAGCCACTCTGCCCTTGTTGGGAGCGTGCGCGTCCTCCTCCGGCGACGATGAGGTCGGCGGGTCCGTGGGGGGAACCGTGATGGGATCCCTCGACGTTTCAGGTCTGGGGCGGCTGCCGGGGATCCGAGTCACGCTCGGGGATCAGGTCTCCACCCTCACGGATGCGGAGGGCGCGTTCCGTTTTTCCTTCGTGCCGCAAGGGGTGCACGAGGTCACGGCACAGTACCGGGCCTACCGGTACTCCGGCACAGCCTGGGCGCGCTTGGAGGGCGACGGCGCGCCCGTCGTGAACTTGGTCCTTCAGCCCAACTCCTCCGTCGGCAAGACGGTGGGGGTACTGACACCGGACGATATTCCCGGGGTGGACGCGATCAACATTCAGGACGTGGTCGGCTACGAAGGCATCGTGGTCCTGTGTGACGTGGAAAACGGGTTCGAGGTGGTCGACGTGTCCGACCCAAGCGCGCCCACCTTCCTCGGAGGCGTTTTTGGGGACCGCAACTGTGAGGCCGCAGCGTTGGACTGGCCTTTGCTGTACTGCGGGTGGAACCTCCCGTCCCTGCAGCAGGGAGGAATTGCCGTGTACTCCCTGGCCGATCCGGCCACACCGGTGAAGCTCGGCGAAACGGTCACGGACAACCGCGTGTACGGGATATCGCTCGAAGGCACTGCTCTGTACGCCATTGGAGACGCGGCGTTCCAGGTGTACGACGTCACGGATCCGAAGGCGCCCTCACTCCTGGGGAGCCTTCCCATGGGCGGCGAAGGCGTTGCGCACCGCTGGGGCTACGCTTTCGTGGCCACGGATGGGCCCGTGCTGACCGTTGTGGACGTGCGAGATCCGTCCAGCCCCGTGGTGGTGTGGCAGTCAGCCGAAACCTCGAGCGCAGTGGACTGTGCCCTTGACGGCACGTACGTGTACGTGGCCGCAGACAGGCTATACCAGTACGACGTTCGCGATCCCACCGACGTGCGACTCGTAGGAGTGATCGACGCGGACGACCTGGAGGCACAAGGCGCGGAGTTGGGAAGTGGCCTCAACCTGGAAGGGCTCTCCGCAAGCCGGGGAAGCGTGTACCTGGGGGCCATGTTCGACGGGATGGTAGTGGTGGACTACAGCGACCCCCACCGACCCCGGTTTGCATGGCAAACCGACGAGATGGTGCCGTTCGCGATGAACGTATACGTCAACGGGGCTTATGCCTACACCGCGAGCTGGACGGAAGGCCTGCGCGTGGTGAGGAGAAAGTAGCGGCCGGGGGCCGCATCCACGTTTCTGGACCGCGCTCTCTCATCGAAGCCGCTCCTGCCGATCCACGAGCACAGCGTGGGTGAGCATGTGCCGGGCCGTGCGGAAACTCAACACGGGACGATCGTCGGTGTTGAGAGGAACCTCCCCGGTCAGGCCTCGCGCGGTTCGCGGCCCTACGTAGGCCTGGCGAACCGCTGCGGGAAGGCGCGGGGAAGGGTTCCGGCTCCGGTCGGGGGCGAGCAGCAGCAGGTCTCCCGGCTGAGGCACCCAGAGGGACCATTCGGGAAACACGCTGGCGAAGGTGGCCTCGAATATCGCCAAGTCCTTGGGGGCCGTTCCGTATGTCTGGAACCACTGGACCATCAGCCCGCCCTCTGCCAGTCGGTCCCGACACATCGCCAGAAATTCTCGGGTGAACAAGGCCCAGGAAAAGCCCACCCACGGGTTCGAGGGCTGGGAGACAATAACATCGAAGGGCTCTCGGCCCGAAGCGAGGAAGTGGCGAGCGTCATCAACGACCAGGGTGAGCCGTGGGTCCTGAACGGCCCGAGCGTTCACGCCTTTAAACCACGGAGCCGCCCGTACGACCTCGGGCGAGATCTCTACGCACACCACCTCCCGGACCGGATAGCGCAAAATCTCGTCGACCGTCTGACCACTTCCCCACCCTATAACGAGCACCCGCTTCGCATCGGGCTTCAGTGACATGGGCAACCGGGCCAGCATCCGCTGGGTTGGGCTGTCGAGCAACGTGTTGGAAGCCGGCTTTCCATCGATGATCAGATAGCGTTGCGCCCCTTGCTCCACCACCAGTACCGTGCTTGTTGGCCCCTCGATCACGGCCAACAGCTGGGAGCGTCGGTCGGCTGCCACGGCTCGCATTGAGGGAGAGGCAGCAAGACTTTTTGCGTATCTCGGGGCCGCCCAGTAGACTCCAGAGTGCACCGTCAGGGGCGAGGGCGCCGGGGCGGCGACCAGCAGCAGCATCGCCGGCACCGCCAACGCCAGGAACGGCACCGGTACGCGCCATCGGAGTTTCGGCAACAACGCCGCACCGACCAAGACATACCCCCCCGCGATCGTCCGGTACGCGCCGTCCACGCCCACCTGCCCTACGAGCAGGCCGTTGACGACCACCGGCCCAAACACCGCCCCCAGGGTGTTCGCCGCCACCAACACACCGGTCTGATGTCCCCCCGGGCCACCGACGGGAGCGGACATGGCGAGCACCAGGGGGAAAAGAGCCCCCAGGGCAACGGCTCCCGGGTACAGCACCACCATGGCACACAAGCCCTGGGCCGTCAGCAGATCGATCCATTGCACCCCTGCCGGGGGCAAACGATCGGCCAGCCACACCACGGCCCAGGGAAGCAAGGATAAGACCCACGGGAGAAGCGCCAGCAGCCCGGCCGCTGAGGCCGCGATGGGGGAAGACCACCGCGACGCGTGGGGAGCCACACGCGCGGCCAACAGGCTCCCGGTACCCAGTCCCAACAAAAAAGGCACCACCGTGCCGGCCAATGCGTAGATGCTGAGCCCCATGACGGGGGTCAAAGCTCTCACGGCCGCGGTCTGCAGGCCAAGCCCCAAGAACCCCAGGGAAAAGGCTATGACGATCCACCGCACGGCGATCCCCGCGTGGCGAGCCGAGGCTGGCGGGGAGAAGGGCTGCCCCCCCCTCACGGTTCCGCCCGTGCCGAGGAACAGGCCCGCCAATGCGACAGAGGCCGTTGCGGACCAGCCGGCACAGGCACGGGCGCCGAGGAGTTCCAGCCCAAAAAACGAGACGAGCACGGTGCCGGTGGCCGCACCCAGGACGTTGAGGCCGTAGAGCAAGGCCAAGCGCGGTGCCCGCCTGCCGCCGCTGGGTAGCACAGCGGCCAGAACGGGAAACATGCCGCCCACGGGTGCGGCCACGAGAACCATCACGACAAACGCCATGACCCGGCGGGCGGCTGGAGAGAACCACGGGGGCGCGGGGACGACGGGAGAGAACGACATCAAAACCACCCCCGTTAACCCCATCAGCACGTGGAGGGCAGCGAGAGCCCGGCCGGGCCTCCCGGCCCCATACCAACCCCAGCGCCCCCCCAGCCATGCGCCGGCGGCGAGCCCCCCCATGTACCCCGACAGCAGAACGGCAACCGCTGGGGCGGATGCGCCCACGACCAGCTCCAGGGCCCGGAACCAGAGGATCTCGAGGCTCAGGGCCACCACGCCGGAAGCGAAGTAGAGCGCTCCAGCAATCCGGATGTCCAACAACGCTCGCCCTGACCGCAGACCCCAAGCGGGGCGCATGGTCGACCTCGCGGAGTGAGTAGATGTAGGAAGCAAGGGTGTCCGTCCCCGGTCCTGCTCCACCCTCGGGAGGAAGCATCGGTTATCATACGCGGGTCAGACGGGCCCGTGCATCGCCCGAACGAGACTCTCGTCCGTTGTCCACGGTTCCGCGGGAGCTCCGAGGGGCGATCCCTTCCTCTGACCATTGGGGGAGCGCAGGCGCAGGAGCCCCAACCGGAAAGAGGGCCGGCGAACCGCCGGCCCTCTTTCCGAACCTCGTGCCGTGCTCCTTCAGCAGGGATGCACGCTGGAGGTCCCCACGATCTTGGGCTTTACATAACGGACTTTTTTCATGGCATCGCTCCTTGGTCTTGAGGTCAGTGACAAGTGACCGGTGACGAGTGACGTCCTAACGTCCCAACGTCTCCACGTACTCGTCCTTCCACACGTCCTCGTCGATCTCCACGTACCCCAACGTGTCGCCGAGCTCCACCCGGTCCCGGCGGTGTTTCACCTCCCGGACGAAAACCCCTTTCTCCGGCGACGTGAGCGTCCAGGTGGTCTTGCGGCCCTCCAGCACCACCAGGGGCTGGCCCTTCTCCACCTCGTCCCCCGGCTCCACCAGCCATTCGGCCACCTTGATGCGGTCCCGCTCCTGCCGCTCCTCCAGCCGCGGCACAAACACCGTGCCGTAGATTCGCAGGAGCTCTTCCTCCGTGGGTGCCCGGCTCGTGTGCCGGGCCTCCACGACCACCATACCGGGCCGGCGCCCCGCCCGGAACACCACCCGGCCCTCGCCGTGGCGGTCGGTCTGCACGACCTCCGGGGTCACAGCACCCGCCCCCTCCAGCACCGCAAAGCTTACCGGCACGTCGATGTTCGGGTTGTCGTGGATGTCGGTGACCCGCACCGAGAGATCCGCCGTGCTCCGCCCGTCTGCCGGAAGCCGCACAGCCGAAGCGACCAGATCGATCTTGGCCGGTGCGTCCGCCCGCAGCTCGATCTGCACGCTCCCAGTAACCCCCCACTCCTCGGACGAGGCCGTCACCGTGACGAAGCCGGCCACCGTGCCCGCCCGGTACTCGGCCTCCGCCACTCCCCGGTCGTCCGTACGCCCCCCCCGTAGGACCTTGAGCCGCCCGTTGTCGTTGCCAAGGGCGAAATGGACCCGGGCGCCCTCGATGGGGTTCCCCTCAAGATCCAGGAGCACCACCTTGATTCGGCTTCGGCTCCGGCCGTCCGCAGTGAGCCACGCCGGGTCCGCCGTCATCCGCAGGAGCGCCCGGTCCGCCGCACCCCTCTGGGCCCTGGGAAAGAGCTCGATCGCCACCGTGGAGGCCACGTAGGTATTGAGCCACCCCGCGCCCACGTCCCCTGTGGTCAGGTCCTTGGCAACGATCAGCGCGGTCTTCGCGGCAAACCCCGCCGTGTAGGTGGCCGTGACCTCACCAAACGCATCCGTCACTCCGCCCCAGCGCACCTCCACGTCGTCCACATCGTCCATCCGGGCTTCCCGATCCTCGACGCGGCCTCCACCCACCACCCCCGTGTACTCGCTGGTGGTGGAGAGGGTGAGCGCCAGCTCGTGACCCGAAACCTCGTCGCCGTTGGCGTTCACGGCCTTGACCACGAGGCGGGTGGTGCTTCTCCGATCCGCCGGCAGCAGGGAGTCCCGCGCCGTCACGGTCAACCGTACCCGGGTATCGAACGACACGGGCCGGCCCGCGGGCTGGGTGGTCACGTTTCCGGCCTCATCGGCGAGCCGCACCACCACCGGCACCTCCGTACCCTCGTCGTCCCAGTCCACGGTGTAGGTGCCCCGGTAGGCCCCGGGAGCGGTCTCGGCCATCGGGACCCCGCTCACGACGCCCTCGATGTCGAAGGTGGCATACCCCCCGGCCTCCCCTTCCAAGGTCACGGTGAGCACGTCGCCCGCCACGAGCTTTCCGCTGAACCCGGCCACGGAGAAGAAATCGTTCTTCGCCGACGCGATCACCGGCGGGGTCATATCGTTCAGGGCATCGAGCCCCACCACAGCGAGCTCCGGCCCCGCACGGTCCGATGTTCCGTAGGGGTCGGCCATGTGGACGACCACCCGGTGAAGGCTCTTGGTGGGCCCCACATCTGCCTCGGTTACTGTATAGGTCCCTGTGTACCGGCCCGTGCGCCCAGCCTCCGTCAGGGGAAGGCCCGCCGCCAGCGTGCCGAGATCGGCCGTCACGGTGGCCCCGCTCTGGCCCGTGACCGTGATCGTCACGGTTTCGCCGGGCTTCACCGGCTTTCCAAAGGGCTCCACCGTGACCCCGGTGATGGCCGGGCCCTCGCCCGCAACCGCCTCGGCCGACACCACTTCACTCGGCTCGCTTCGGTTGCCGGCCCGATCCACGGCCACCACCACATAGTGGTAGGAAAGACCCGGCACCACGGCGGTGTCGACGAACGAGAGTTCCCGGGTGGCTTCATAGGGCTCTCCGGAAGGATCCGGGTTCACCCCCTCACCCCGATAGATCTCGTAGCGGTCCACATCGGCCGAGGGGCTCGGCTCCCACGTGACCTCGATCTCCCCCGGCCACGGCGCCGAGGCCAGGATCCGGCCAGCAGGCACGGGGTCCGGAACCTCCGTATCGATCGTGACCACCGGACCCGGGAGGCTCGCGGTCTCCCCCGTGAGAGGGTCGGTGAGGGTACCGATGAGGGCAAAGGTGCCGTTCACGCCATCCGGCACGACCACCTTGCCCAGGTACACCCCGTCGTCCACCTCGGTCATGGACACACTCGGGGTCACACCTTCGATCGTGAACGTGGCCTCCTTGTCCGGTGCGCCTCGCAATGTTACCGCGATCTCCTGGCCCGCACCGTAAAGGGCCTTCTCGGCTCCCAGGGCGACCACGGCGGCTTCGTTCCCCGGCCCCAGGTCCTCTCCGAAGGAGTCCCCCACCTGGAAATCCACCAAGGGTGACGCCAGCTGCGACCAAGCTCCCCGCGGCACGTCTCGATCCGGCTCTGCTCCGATCACCAGATACCGGGCCTGTCGCAGCAAGGCGATCAGCTCTTCCGTATTGCCCGCACCGCCGCCGACATCCACGCCGTTCGCAGTCAGGGAGATTCGTCCACCCTTCCATCTCAGCACCACCCTCACCCGGTCCCCGATCCCAACCGTCCTTGGCAACGGTACGAAGGCGTCCGGAAGGATCCTTGCCCCGAAGTCTTCCAACCGCAGCTCCGGCACCGGTTCCCACCAGTGGACCTCGAGCACAAGCATCCGGTGCCACGAGGCATCGGCCAAACTGAACAGCGCCTCCGTCTCGGACTCGTTCCCCCGGTAGAAGGTGAGAGCGATCACGCCTTCGTCCGGATTCAGCGGGGTTTTCTCCAGATCGAAGTACAGGTACGTTCCACCCCTTGTCACGTCTCCCCCCCGAGGGGCCCGCCACGTTTTCCCTGGCGTCCCAAAG
>JAADGT010000241.1:0-17287 GCA_013152215.1 Deltaproteobacteria bacterium | reverse complement strand
CCCGTTGGGACCCACTTTGCGGCACACCATCGGCCCGAACCAAGGCGTTGCGGGCATCCAGCACCACCCGTGCCTGGGCCGGACCGGTTGCCGCGCAAACCGCTGCAGCTGCCGCAAGTCCCGCGATCCATCGAACGGTCTTCATGGCCAGCCTCCGCCCCTCCCCTCTCACCAGGGGGTCACCTTGTTCCACCCCGGCCCGTAACTCGTTCCGGAGCCGCCTTCGCCGGTTGCTTCAGCAGGTCCGCGGCGGTGACAGTTCTGGGACGTCGTCCAGTTCGCCAGCCGTTCACCGCTGGTCAGAGATCCCTTCGTATCCGTCTGGTAAAGGTCCTGCCAAGTGTTGTGATTCGTATCCAGACAGTTGGTGATCATCAGCTTCGGCAGTCGAGACGCGTGAGGGTTGTGGCACTTTCCGCAGTTGAACGTATGGTACTGTGTCTGGAGAGTGTTCTCGTCCACCGTCAGCTCCGCCGTGCCTGCCGCAATCTGGGGCGTGCTCCCGCCAGCGCTTGTGCCCCACTCAAAGTCTTTATACGCGTAGGCCCTGCTGGCGGGGTTGGTCGTGGGTTTGTAGCCGTACCCCCACGACCCCCGGTAGGAGTACCCCCTGCCGGTCTCTTGAGCCAGCCCCATGGACTGATCGTCTCCGCTTCCTCCAGGGTTTGCATTACCCCCTCGCCACGTGTTCCGGAAAATGTTCACCGCCAGCGCCCCGGTCCCGCCGATCACGGCATTGGAGTGTCCGTTGGTCCCCACCCACAGCCCCTCGCCCGTGGTGTAGTCCATATTGTCTACGTCGGTGCCATGGCAAAGGGTACACAGGCCGGCCGTGGTGGAGAGGGTCTCCCCGTTGTTCGGGTTGCCGCTGTTCTGGTCGATCCAGTACCCACCCACTCCGTTGTTGTTGTTCGGGTCTGCGCTGCCGCGAGGGACAAAACCGTAGCGGTTCGTCCCGGTCCAGTTTCCGTCCATGCTGCTCTGGGGGGCCCCGTCCTCGTTGTAAGGGTTCCCCTTCCAGGTGCCTCGCAGGTACGGCTGCCCCGAAACCGTGTCCCCGCTCGCCTTGTTCAGGTCGTGCACATCATGGCAGTAGCTACACCGGATGTCCGCCACGTTGTCCACGGTCTCGCTCATCCCACCGGTCGCGTAGGGGGTGCCCGACACGGCGGCCGTCCCGTTCGTAAAGTTCACCGAGTGGGTGGACTGGATGGCAGCCGTTTTGTACGAAAACTCGGGCACTGCACTGGTCCAGGTCGCGATCGTCCAATTGGAAACATCCAGGCTTCCGTAGTCGTAGGAGAGCCCGCCGCGTTGTTGTTCACTCCCCACTCCGACACCCCGTTGCTATCGTGGCAGTTCCAGCAGATCTCCGCCTCGGTGGTGCCGCTCGTGGCGCTGCCCCCCAGGTGGATCCCTCCGTGGGAGGTGTAATCGATACCGAGCTGGGTTTGCATATTGAGGGTTTGACCGCTGCCATCGCTGCGATTGTTCCAGCTCGTGGGGGGAAGAGGAATGTCCACCCCCCCCGCCGCCCCGACATGCCCCTTGTGACACGCTGAGCAGTCCCCGGCCGACCATGTGGTGCCGGCTCCGTCCGCATCCGTGTGGGAGCTCGTCGCGTTCACCTGTGGCGCCCCGCTCGCGCCTCCGTCGTCGTGGCAGGACGCGCAGTTCACGCTGGGGACATCGCCGGAGACCGTTTCCAAAGTCCAGCCGGTGGTCACAAACGAATGTTTGCCTGACACGGCGCCGTCGTAGGCCGCGTGGCAAGCGCTGCACCCGGAGAGTCCTGCACCATCCCGGCCGAACGAGGTCCCGTTGGAGTTCAGGGTGATCTGGGCGTTTCCGTGGTTCGAGGTCTCTCCAGAGGCCTGGTTCCAGTCACCCGTTCCGCTCGTGAACGTGTACCCTGTGCTCGCCTCCAGGGCGTGACAGTCCTTGCACTCGTAGCTCGTACCCGTGGCATGGGCCCTCGGACCGCTGTCGGTGCGATGTGTCACGCCCGCGTTCCAACCGTTCGTCCAGTCGCCGTGGCACCCGGCACACTCCGCACCCGTGGTTGCCGCCGCGTTCTCGTGCCACAGGCGCGCCCAGCTCTCACCCACGGTCTGCTCCAGGTGGCACCCTGCCAGGCTGGGAGCGCAGGTGGGGGGGGTGCCGTCGGTAAACCCCACGTTCGCCGCGAACTGGATGGTGGGCGCACTCAGGTCGGCCGTGCCGTCCATGTGGGCGCTCGACGGCGACGTCGTGTGGCATGTGGTGCAGTCGGCCGTGTTCGCCCCGCCGTTGTAGGGGAAGCTGTCGTCGTGCTGGATGCCCGAGACCGTGGGCACCACGTCGTGGAGCCCTGTGGTGGGGTTGGCGAACCCGCCCGCATGGCCCCCCGGCGTGTGGCACATGGTGCAGGTACTGGTGCCTGTATCGTACCAGCCGAAGGTGTTGTCCGTGGTGAGCTTGTTGTTGTGGCAGTCCACCGCGGCGCAGGTGTCGGCGGTGTTGTCGTAGGCGGCGTCCGAGTCCGTGGTCTCGGTCCCCACCACGATCGTGGTCCAGATCGGGTCCACGTACCCGGTCACGTTGGCAGTGCCGTTGTTGTGCAGCGTCGCAAACGAAGAGCCCCGCGGGTCCTCGTGGCAGTAGGCACACATCTCCTTCTGCTGCGCAGCGGTGTAGGGGCTGGCGTACCCCAACTTGGCGGCGATCTGGGAGATGTGCTTCGCGTGGCGGCCAGCCCGGTCCGGGGTGGCCGTCCCGTCGGGCCAGAAGGTGCCGGCCGCGGGGTCGCCGTGGCACCCGGTGCACGAGGGGCTGAACGCCTTGTTGTGCGGGTGGCAGTCCGAGCAGTCGCCCGGGTTTCCAGTGCCTCCGGGGTGGCTACCACCGGACGCACTGGTGTCGTCCACGAACACGTAAGGCGTGTCCGTACCGGCCGTTCCTTCGTGGCACTCTTGGCAGATGCTTGAATACGGAGCGTCGCTGTCGGCGTAGCTGGTGCCTGCGGTCGACTGGCCCGTGGTGTCGTCGGTGAACGCGAGCGAGGTCTGCTCGGTGGGCTCCGCCGGAGGGGGGCCGGCCGGAAGCGAGAACCCGGCCTTGTCGTACAGCTCGCGCTGCACCATCGAGAGGTTTGAGTCGTCTCCGTGAGGATCGTGGCAGTTCACGCACTCCGGATCGAAGCTCCATGTGTATTTCGGCGTGTACCCCGCGTTCGACATCTCGGTGGAGGAGTGGGTAACGAAGGTGGAGATATCGAGTCCCGTTCGGGGGCCGATGGTTCCAGCGGCATGGCAGCCCGCTCCGGCATACGAGCACGAGAACTGCACCCCGGCCGTACCGGTGTCCTGATCCTTCAGCCGAAACGGGTTGGTGCCGTCCAGCTGAGCCGGTTGGAGTGCATTTGTGGCTGAATCGTGGGGCACATTGCTGTCGTGGCACCCGGCGCACGTCACGGATTTTGCGCCGTGGCCCTGGGTGTCATACTCGGATTGATTGATCTTGGACTGCGCCCCCGTGTTGTCCCATAGGAAATCGTTCACGTCAGACGTGGAAGCACCGCCTCCGGTGGTGGCGTGGCAGATGTCGCAGGTAAAGTGGCCGTTGGTGGCTACATCGTAGTCCCACGCGATGCCGCTCCGGCCGCCGTGGCAGTTGGCCGTATCGCACGACCCGTTCACCCCCCCCGTGCCCGCCGTGAACGTGAAGTATCCCAGATCCGCGGTGGTCAACGCCGGATCCACGTCCACGTTGTACTGCATGTTCACGTGGGTCGCCGGGTTGAAGCCGCCGCCCTTGCCCTTGACCGTGGTGTAGTGACACGCCCCGCAGTCCGAGTAAAGGTTCTCGCCCACGTGCTTTTCGTGCTTGTTCCCCTTGGGCGTGCCGTCGATGTCCTGAAGGTCGGCGTAATCCGGTCTGGATCCGTGGCACTTGGAGCAGGAGCCGTTCAGATTGTCCCAGGTGATCGGGGTCCATGTACCGCTCACCCCTTTCTGGCGCGTGTAGGTGAACTCGCCGAACGGGGCTACGCGGTCGTTCCCCTGGCTGTGACAGTAGGTCTGGGTGCAGGCCCCGTAGCCCGATCCCACCGCCGTGTCGCCGCTGTAGGAGCTGTTCGCGTCGAGCCGGGGGTCGGTCGTGTCGAACGCCACGTCGGCCAACCCGTTGACGTGGCTGGGATAGATCACCGTCGTGCCGTCGGACGTCGTGTTCACGTGGCATAGGTTGCAGCTGTATCCGTACTCGTTGGACGAGGTGTGCTTGAGGTGCGCATTGCTCCGGGGCGGCACCGAAGCAGTGGCTCCGTGGCACGTGCCACAGGCGCCGGTGCTGGCGTTGTTCCACTCGGGCGTGGTGTCGGACCCGCCGTTGGGCGAGGGGAACGTGGTCGTGTCGTCGCCGTGGCAGTAAAGCGTGTTACAGGTGCCGTAGGTGGTGGTGTCGTTGGGCCGGCTCCCCTTGGCCAGACTGTAGGCTCCGTTGGGGTTCAGGCCGTCGAACACCACGTCCACGTTGTTCCGGATCGTACCCGGGCTGGTGCTCATCAGGTTGTTGAATTCGGTGGCGCTGGTCACGCCGGTCTCGTTGTGAGCGCCGGCGTTCTGATGGCACTTGCCGCACTCAAAGCCGGCTGTGGTCACGTGTTTGGCGTGAGCGTTGGTGGCCGGTGGAAATCCGTGGCACCCGTCGCACTGCAACGGCATGAACCCGTCGGCCGTGCCGGCGGCATCCGAGTCGTAGTCGTGGGAGTGACACCCAGTGCAGTCGTTGCCTTGCTCGTTGGAGGTGTAGTCGTTCAGCTCGATGTGGTTTCCGTCGGTGTTCGTCATGGCAGTGGAACTGCCCGGACGGTTGGCGTCGATGTGGCAGGCCACGCACATGTTGTCGTTCTGCGTCACGCCGTCGTCGAACGAGTTCGTTCCCGTCTTCGCCTCGAACACCACCGAGACCGTCGTGGTGCGGTCGGCGCCGGTGGTGGGCTCCGAGTAGTTCTTGATCTCCAGGGAGGGCCTCACCATGTAGATGTTTGGGTTTCCGTTCGTGTTCTGGGTCAGGCCGTGGGGCTCGTGGCAGGCCTCGCAGTTGTAGGCGAAGCTCTCCGCGTTGGCATCGTGGGTCGTGCCCGCCGTGAAGGAGGTGTTCAGGTTGCCGTGGCTCGACACCTGGGCCTGGGCAGGCGTGCCGGCCGTGGTCTGGTGGCAGGCGCCACACAGCCCGCTCACCGTGGATCCCGTGGACACCGTGTTCACCGTGGCCCGGAGGCGGTTGCCCGCAAAGGTGGTGTCGTCCGTGTTGTTCACGTGGGTCGCGGAGGTGTCGTGGCAGTCGGCGCATCCTTTGGCGGCGGCCGGATTGCCCGACCCGGCGTACGTACCGCTCGCCAAGTTGTGTCCCGTGACCTCGGCTCCGTAGGCGGTGTCGTCTCCCAACACGTTGGGAGCGGTCCGCCCCGTGCCGTCGGCGAGGGACGTCCCCGGATCGGTTCCGTTGTGGCAGTTCACGCAGGGAATCGTGTTCGTGGTGGCCCAGTAGCTCTTGGCCAGATCCCGGCCCACCTGACCGTTCACCGTGGCCGTGGAGTGGCAGTTGTCGCAAGCCGTGGTGGCCGCCAGGGCCGTGTCCCCGACCATCTCCACCGCGCCGTTCACGTGAGTTGCCGAGATGTCCACGGCGCCCGGGTTGATCGCTCCGTACATTTCGGTGCCGATATGGCAGGCCGAGCAGGTGGAACGAGCGGCGATGTTGTGGCATGCGTTACAGTCGTCCCCTGGGTGGCCGCTCGGCAGACCGGGCCCCCACGGGTCCTTGTAGTGCAGCGGATGGCGATTGGAAGAGACATCTTCCAGGGGATCGGGCGTACCCAGCCCGCTGGAGTCCCCGATCATTCCATGGCAGGTGCCGCAGTTTCCGGTGGTGGTATCCGTCCATACGGGGGTGGTGTCCTTGCCCCCGTTTCCTAGACTCACGCCGTGGCAGTAGATGTTCGTGCACTCCGAGGTGGCGTTGTCGAACGCCTCACCGCCGAGGCCCGTGATCCCGACCTGGGTGAGGTCGAACGCAATCAACGCCGGGTCGGTCAAACTTCCACGTGCGTGGTCGGGGCTGTAAGAGTTCGCCGTGGAGTTCTCGCCCGCGTGGCATGTACGACAGGGATAGTTCTTTTGCGGCGCATCGGGGTTCTCGTGCGCCCAGTGGCTCCCTCCGTCGGCCTGGGTCATGCCGGTCTGGATCACCGAGTTCAGGTGACAGGCCTCGCACTCCTCCCCCGTATCGCCGATCTCCCAGGTCCCACCGTTGGCCGGATATCCGTTGCGGGTCGCCTCGGCGCTGGTTGTGGTCTTGTAAGCGTCGAGCCACACCGGAGCCGAGCGCTGGGTTTGGGTCGTGTCGCCCTTGCCCGTGATCCCGATCGTCGGGTCGTCGGGGTTGTGGCAGGTCAGGTTTGAGCACGTGTTCGTCGCCGTGTCGTAGGTGCCGGACGGGTTGAACGCCGGATTGAAGGCCACCTCCACGTTGGCCGAGGGCACGGCGGTGCCCTGGTCCGAGCCCCACCCGCTCTGGTTGTGGTTGTTCCCGTAGTGACACTCGGAACACCCGTAGCTCATCTTGTTCACGTGGGTGTCGTGCACCCCCACCGCGTCCGGGTTGTCGGGGTGGGTGTCCGACGCGCTCGGCGGAAATCCGTGGCACGTGTCGCAGGCCTGGGCCGCCGCAAAGTTCGTGGACGAGCTGTGGCCGTCATGGCAGCCGGTGCCCGAGGCGCAGGTCGTAGAGGTCAGCGTACCTCCCAAGTGGTTGGTGCCCCCCGCCCCGTCGTCGTTGAGGCTCTGGCCCGAAGGAATGGCATTGTGGCACGCGGTGTTGTCACAGGTGCCGTTCGTTGCCCCAAAAAGGTACCAGTCGCCGTTGTATTTGATGTCGTCGTCGGGGAGCTGGGTGTCCTCCCCTGCCAGCGTACGGCGGATCATGGTGTCGTTCTGGAACGTGGAGTCCGCGGCCGTAGTGCCGTGCTGGTCGTGGCAGTCGAGGCATCCGGCACTGCGGCCGGTGCCGGCGTCGCCCCCGTCTGCCGGGGTGGGCGTGTGGGGAGCGTGGCCGGCGTGGCAGTGCCGGCAGTTGGAGTAGAAGTTGGTGCCGAAGGAGGACGTGCCGGCCGTGGTGTCCTCGGCCAGGGTGGCCTTGAGCCGGGGCGCGGGATCGAACACGTTGTCGCCGTCGGCGTCGTGGGAGAGCTCATGACAGGTGTCGCACCCGATCCCTACCTTGCCGTGACCGTACAGGCCGTAGTTGTCCGCGAGCCCTCCGTTCTCGTCCTTGGTGTGACACACATCGCACTCGGTCAGCTGCACGGTCTGGTTCGTGGCCGGCTGGCCGGAGTGGCCCGAGGTGTTCTGGAGCACCAGCAGGCGTTCCCCGTCCGGGCTCGCGTGCTTGCCATGGCAGCGGGTGCAGTAGATCGGATTCTCGGCCACGGCCACGTCGTTCAAGGTGATCTTCGTATTGTCCGCCCCGTGGGCCGGGGGTGCCGAGTAGCCGTTGAGGGTGGACCCGGTGGCGCTGTGGCAGTTGGTGTTCTGGCAGGTCTTGGTCGAAAGCTCCGCGTCGGTGAGGTCCGCAGGGCTCCCGATCAGGGTCGTGTTCACGGCCAAGGTGGTCTGGGATGCGTCCACGCCGTGGATGTTGGCGTTTCCGGCCCCGTCGGAGGTCATGCCGGACACGGTGTGGCAGTCGAGGCAATCGAATGCCGTAGCGTCCTGGGCAAAGGTGCTCTTCGTGACGTCCACCGGGTGTTTCGAGAGGGGCGTGGCGTCGAAGTCGTGGTACACGCCCTTCATCCGGTCGCGGTTCTGCACGGATACGGCGTTCTCCTCGTGGCAGAACAGGCACCGGACCGTGGGATCGGTGTCGGTGATGCCCAGGTCGAAGGTCTTCTGGGACGCCCTCAACAGATGGGTCCCGGCGACCATCTTTCCTGCGCTCACGGCGTGGCAGTCGTAGCACAGGGCTCCGGGGGGGTAATGGGTGGCCAGAGCCGGCCCGGCCCACAGCATCCACCCCACCACAACGGCTCCGACCCATAATCTTCGACTCATCCGCTCCGCCTCGGTGGTTGAATCGGTGACGAGTGATCCGTAACGGGTGACCGGTGACGCGTGACGGGTGATCCGTGACGGGTGACCGGTGACGTCCCCCGTCCTAACGTCCTAACGTCCCAACGTACTCGTCCTTCCACACGTCCTCGTCGATCTCCACGTATCCCAGGGTGTCGCCCAGCTCCACCCGGTCCCGGCGGTGCTTCACCCGCCGCAGGAACACCCCTTTCTCCGGCGACGTGAGAGTCCAAGTGGCCTTGCGGCCCTCCAGCACCACCAGGGGCTGGCCTTTCTCCACCTCGTCCCCCGGCTCCACCAGCCACTCGGCCACCCTGATGCGGTCCCGCTCCTGCCGCTCCTCGAGCCGCGGCACGAACACCGTCCCGTAGATCCGCCGAAGCTCATCCTCCGTGGGCGCCCGGCTCGTGTGCCGCGCCTCCACGACCACCGTGCCCGGCCGCCGACCCGCCCGAAACACCACCCGAGCCTCGCCGTTCCGGTCGGTCAACACGTTCGCCGGCCCCACCTCCCCTCCGCCCTGAAGCACCTTGAACGCCACCGGCACCTCGTGGTTCGGGTTGCCGTGAATGTCCGTCACCCGCACCGAAAGCTCCGTCTCACTCCGGCCGTCCGCCGGAAGCCGCTCGGCCTCCGCCACCAGGTCGATCTTCGCCGGCGCGTCGCTCATCAGGACGATCTGTACCGCCCCCGTCACCCCCCACTCCTCGACCGACGCCGTGATCGTGACCGTGCCGATGGCGGTGCCCGCCCGGTACTCGGCCTCGGCCACCCCGCGCCCGTCCGTGCGGCCTCCGCGCAACACCCTGAGCCGCCCGTTGTCGTTCCCCAGCGCAAACCGAACCCGCGCCCCCTCGATGGGGTTCCCCTCAAGGTCCAGCAGGAGGGCCTTGACCCGGCTCGTCGAGCGCCCGTCTGCCGTCAGCTTCGCCGGCTCCGCCGTCATCCGCAGCACCGCCCGGTCCTCCATGCCTTTCCGGGCCCTTGGGTAGAGCTCGATCGCCACCGTGGAGGCCACGTAGGTGTTGAGCCACCCCGCGCCCACGTCCCCGGTGGTCAGGTCCTTAGCGATCACGAGCGCGGTCTTCGCTGCAAACCCCGCCGTGTAGGTGGCCGTGACCTCCCCGAACGCATCCGTGACTCCCCCCCAGCGAACCTCCACGTCGTCGGCGTCCTCCATGCGGGCTTCCTTGCCCTCGATCCGGCCCCCGCCCACCACTCCCGTGTATTCGCTCGTGGTGGACAGCGTCAGCGCCAGCTCGTGACCCGATACCTCGTCGCCGTTGGCGTTCACGGCCCTGGCCACGAGGCGGGTGGTGCTCTTCCGATCCGCCGGCAAGAGCGCGTCCCGCGGCGTCACCGTCAGCCGCACCCGGGTGTCGAAGCTCACCGGCCGGCCCGCCGCCTGGGTGGTCACGTTGCCGGCCTCGTCCGCCAGCCGCACCACCACCGGCACCTCGGTGCCCTCGTCGTCCCAGTCCACGGTATAGGTGCCCCGGTAGGTCCCTGGCTCCACCTCGGTCATCGGTACGTCCGCGGCCACGCCCTCGATGGAGAACGAGGCATACCCTCCCGCCTCCCCCTTCATCGTCACCGTAAGCACGTCCCCCGCCACCAATCTGCCGCTGAACCCTGCCACGGAGAAGAAGTCGTTCTCGGCCGAGGCGATCACCGGCGGGGTCGTGTCGTTCAAGGCGTCGAGCCCCACCACCGCGAGCTCCGGCCCCGCACGGTCCGACGACCCGTAGGCATCGGCCACGTGCACCACCACCCGGTGCAGCGTCTTGGTCGGCCCCACGTCCGCGTCGGTCACGGTGTAGGTTCCCGTGTACCGGCCCGTGCGCCCCTCCTCCGTGAGGGGAAGACCCGCCGCCAGGGAGCCGAGATCGGCCGTCACGGTGGCCCCGCTCTGGCCCGTGACCGTGATCGTCACGGTCTCGCCGGGCTTCACCGGTTTGCCAAAAGGCTCCACCGTCACCCCGGTGATGGCCGGCCCCTCGCCCGCAACCGCCTCGGCCGCAACGATGTCGCTCGGCTCGCTCCGGTTGCCCGCCCGGTCCACCGCCACCACGGCGTAGCGGTATTCCAGCCCCGCCACCACGGCGGTGTCGGTGAACGAGAGCTCCCGGGTGCTCTCGTAGGGATCGGCGGACAGGTCCGGGTCCGCCCCCTCACCCCGGTAGATCTCGTAGTGGTCCACGTCCGCAGACGGGCTCGCCTCCCACGTGACCTCGATCTCCCCCGGCCACGGCGCCGAGGCCAGGATCCGGCCCGCGGGCACGGGCTCCGGAGCGGTCGTGTCGATGGTGACCGCAGGCCCCGAGAGGCCCGCCGCCTCGCCCGTGGCCGGGTCCGTGAGGGTACCGGTGAGCGCGAACGTGCCGTCCACGCCGTCCGGCACGGACACCTTGCCCACGTACACCCCGTCGTCCACCTCGGTCATGGACACCTCGGTGGCCAGCCCCTCGATCGTGAACGTGGCCGCCTTGTCCGCCGTGCCCCGCAGGGTCACACCGATCTCCTGGCCCGCCCCGTAGAGCGCCTTCTCCGCCCCCACCGACGCCACCGAAAGCGACGCCACGGTCACCGTGACCTCGGGCGGGTACTTGCTCTCCACGTCCCCGCCCCTGCCGTCGCCGAACACGGCCGTGACCGAGTAGCGGTAGGTCTTCCCCTGCTCGGCCGTGGGGTCGGTAAAGGTCAGGTCGTACACCCGTTCCGGCGTGAGCCTCTCGAACCGGCCGTCCCCCTCCCGCCGGTACACCCAGTACCCCTGGTTCACCCCCCGCTTCTCCGGCGGCTCCCACGTGAGGACCACCCCCTCCCCGGTGATCGCAGCCCGAAGGTTCCTCACGTCGTACTCCGGCCCGTGCACCGCCGAAACCGGCACCGCCGCCTCCCCCACGGCGATCACGAAGTTGTCCAGCACCGCATTGGCCAGCGGTGAGGTCGCATCTTCGTCCCCGGGGCTCCAGTTGATCCCGAACCGGAGGGTCTTCGCCCGCTCCAGCAGATCCCCGAACCGGTGCGGCACGTAGCGCGGCGGCCTGCCTGCCTTCGTCTCCACCTGGTTGGTCACCTGCCGCGGATCCGGGTCGATATCCTTTTGGACCGCGTCGTAGAACCGGGGTATCGTGTCCTGGAGCCGGCCGTCCACGTACAGCTCGTAACGGCCCGCGTCATCGTCCCATGTGAGCTCGAGATGAATCCAATGGCCGGGCGCCACCGGCTCGTCCAGCAGAATCCACGGGCTCCACCACCCGATCCCTTCCTGGAAATACGGTCCTCCCGTTAGGAACAGCATCGGCCGCGCCGGGTCGAAGTCCGAGCTCCAGTCGATCTGGACGAGCAGCAGGTCCCGGCCCGCCCCGTCTTGGAGCGAAAACACGCTGCGCTGATCCCGCTCCAGATCCACGTCTCGCCGCTGGAGGTCGAAGGCGATCACCCCCCGGTCAGCCCCCCGGAACGCGACCCGCCTCTCCACCCGCACCGGGGCCCGGACCCGAAACCCGGTCCCGGGGTAGGACCACCCCTCTCCGTCCCGACCCTTCACCACACCCCGGCCAGCCGTGCCCTCAAACCCTTCCCGCACCGCCTCGGAGGCCGGCGCGGCCTGGGCCAGCATCAGCAATCCCAGACAGCAGAGGGCCAGCGCAATCCCCTTTGTGCATCCCTGCCTTTTCATCGTTGTACTCCTGGAGCGGTCGGCTCCAGTGCGCCTCACCCGCATCGATTCCACCTCACTGCTGCGGCGCCAGCCGGTTCCACCCCGTGCTGTTGCTCTCCTTCCGGTGGCAGTTGTTCGCCTGCTGGATGCTCGGGTTCGAGTTCACCGTGCTCCAGTTGCTCACGTTCTTGTCCAGGCAGTTCGTGATCAGAAGCGCCGGCAGCCCCGTCGCGTGCGGGCTGTGGCACTTCGAGCACGGGAACTTATGTGCCGTCGAGTTCACCCCGTCCGTCCCCACCCCGTTCGAGCTGTACCACGTGGAGTACTGACTCCCCTTCGTCGTGCTGCCTGGCGTGCCCCCGTACCACCCCGTGTTCCTCGGAGGCGCATACTGGCCCCCCGACTTCGCCGGCTTGATCGAGTTGAAATCGGCCCGGAACGGACCGTTCTTGTCCGCCTTGCTGTTGTTTCCGTAGTCCTTGACGTTCACCCCGTCCTGGTGGGTCATGAAGAGCCACGTGGTGGCCCCCCGGCGGGCGTCGAACAGGTTCGCCCCGTTCACTCCCGTGCCCCCAAGCGTGGAGTTGGAGTGCCCGTTCGGCCCCTGCCACAGGGAACTGCCCGTGTAGTAGTCCATGTTGTCCACGTCCGTGCCGTGGCACAGCGTGCACAGCCCCGCCGCCTCCGCCAGGGTGTCGTAGTTGGGATCGTCCGTCGGGCGCCCTGAGTTCGCGTCGATGAAGTAGCCCCCCTTGTTCTGGGACGTGGAGCCCGCCCACAGCCGCGGCACCGCCGCGCTGAACTGCGCGTTCCCCCGGGGGCCGTTCGTGGAGAATCGGTTGCCCACGCTCAACGGGCCCGGCCCGCCGGTGGTCGGGTAGCTGTACCCCGCAAGCGGCGGCATGTCCGGCGGGTACGGGTTCCCCATCCACGTCCCCCGCAGGTGCGGCCGGCCGGACTGGGTGTCGTTCACGGCCTTGTTCAGGTCGTGTACGTCGTGGCAGTAGGAGCACCGGATCGCCGAGCGTGGCTCCAGCTTCTGTGTCGAGTCCCGGATCACGTTGCCGCTACCGTCCACGTTGTTGGCCACGCTCGAGCCCGGGTTCGACGCCATGGTGAAGTCCACCGAGTGCACCGACGAGATCCGGCGGCTCAACGCATAGCTCGGGGTCGTGTTCGCATCGTGCTGATAACCGTCCTTGCGGTACATCCCCTGGGCCGGATTGTTCCCATCCACCCAGTAAGGCGTGAGGGTGGTCCATCCCGTATCCGAGTAGATCCAACCGTAGTTGTACGACCCGGCCGTCGCGCCGTTGACGTCCGGGATCTGCACCACCGGCCAGCTCGTCCCGTTCGTGTCCGCGTTGTACCCCCACTCGTTGATCTGGTCGTTGGTGCCGTGGCAGTTCCAGCAGATCTCGGCCTCGGTGGTGCCGCTCGTCGCCGTGCCACCCAGGAAGATTCCGCCGTGCTGGGTGTAGTCGATGCCCAACTGGGTCTGCATGTTCAGGGTCTGGCCACTGCCGTTGTCCCGGTTGTTCCAGCTCGTCGGCGGCAGCGGCACCGTCACCGGCCCCGAGTGGCCCGTGTGACACTTGTTGCACTGCAGGTCCCAGTCGGTCGTCCCGGACAGGGTCTCCCCTGTCGATGCCTTCAGGTGGGAGCCGTAGACCGTGGTCTTGCCTGTGGCGCTTCCGTCCTCCCACAGGACCTGGGGCGCGTTGGGGTCCGTGGTGCGGTCCGTGCCGTGGCACAGCACGCACGAGGCCCCGAACTCCTTGGTGTGCTTGTGGCAGTCCGTGCATCGGGTCGTGCTGTTGTGCCCGTCCCCAGACGTCGAGGTGTAGTGGGCCGTGGCCGTGTGGCACACCTGGCAGATCCCGTCGTACGGAGTCGCGCTCTTGGCGTAGTCCGTGCCGGTGGTGTTGCTTGTGAACGTCGGTGTCACGGTGGTCTGGGGTACGCCGTAGGTCCCGTCCGAGACCTGTGTCACCGCCCTCTGCACCATGTAGATGTTGCCGGTGCCACCGCTCGTCCGGTCGCCGTGAGGGTCGTGGCAGTCCCAGCAGAATGCCCCTCCGTCCGTGGTCTGGTCATGCTTGGCGCCGTAATGGTTCGCGTCTACGTCCAGGGTGGAGTTGATGCTCGCGTACCCCGTGCCCCCCCCGTCCGGATCGTAGCCGGTGTCGCCCGTGCTGTGGCACACCAGGCACACGTCGTTCCAGCCCCCGTCCTCCGTGGTGCCCCGGCCCAGGGTCCCCTTGTTCGCCAGGCGGAACGGGTTCGTGGCCGTGCCGTGGGTCACGCCGAAGTCGTGGCAGTAGCCGCACCCCTGCGGGTCCGACGCCGGGCCGGAAAAGGCGGCCGCGGCATTGCCCGAATCGTATGCTCCCGAGGCTTTGCCGTGCCCCGAGAAGCCCCACTCGTCCGTACTCACCACCGCGGTCGTGCCGTTGTCGAAGACGAAGTCGTCCACGTCCGAGGTCCCTAGGTGGCAGTCGGCGCAGCTTAGCGTGCCGCCCCAGGTGGCGTTCCCCCCGCCGTGGCACGAGATGCTCGAGCAGCTCGTGGGCACCGTGAGGTCCCCCAGGGTGCTCACCGTGAAGCTCACTCCCGCGCCGGTATCGGGTGCCAGGTCGAAGGTCACATCCACGTGCTGGGTCCGATCCGTGATCGTCGTGCCCGTGGTGGTGGTGGGCTGGTGGCACGTCTGGCACCCGTAGTTCGAGTGCTTCGGGTGGCTGTTCTTCTTGGTGCCGGCCTCAATCGCGGTGTCGTTGGCGTACGAAGGGCCGAAGTCGTGGCAGGTGGAGCAGTCCACGGTGGTCGAGTCCCACGACGCGGAGACCCGCGGCGCCGTGTTCGTGCCGTTGAACGGGGCCGTGCGATCGAGCCCCTGGCTGTGGCAGTAGGTGTTCGAGCACGCTCCATACCCCGACCCCACGGCCGAGTCCCCAGCGTAGCTGCTGCTGGCATCCAGCCGGGCGTCGCCCGTGTCGAAGGCCACATCGGCCTGGCCGTTCACATGGGCCGGGTAGACCACGTTCACCCCGTCGGTCGTGGTGTTCACGTGGCAGGTGTTGCAGGGGAACGAGTACCCGCCGGTGCTCCCGGCATGGGTGGGGTGGGCCAGGCTCCCAGGCGGAGCCGCTGCCGTGGCCCCGTGGCACGTGCCGCAGGCCGCGGTGGCGGCATTGTTCCACTCTGGGGTGGTGTCGCTGCCCTGGCTTGCCGCCGGGAACAGGGTGGTGTCGTCGCCGTGGCAGTAAAGCGCGGTGCACGTGCCGTAAGTGGTGGTGTCGTTGGGCCGGCTTCCCTTGGCCAGGCTGTAAGCGCCGTTGGGGTTCGTGCCGTCGTAGGGCAGGTCGATGTCCACATTGTTACGAATGGTCCCCGGGCTCGTGGACCAGGTGTTGTCGTATTCCGTGCTGTCGTTGATGCCGGTCTCGTTGTGGGCCGTGCCCGAGGAGCCCCCGAGCTTGCCGTGGCACGCCTCGCAGGCGAAGCCGGCCGTGTCCACGTGCTTTTGGTGAGCGTTCGTGGCCGGCGGGAACCCGTGGCAGCCGTCGCACGAGGCCGCTCCCATCGTGGTCCCTTGCTTGCCCGCCTGCAGATGGGTGGCATGGCACCCCGGCCCGGTGGCGCACGTGGTGTCGGCGAGGGCGCCGCCCTTGTGGTCGGTCTGAAGGTCGGTGGTGAGCGACGTGTGGCAGGCCACGTTGTCGCACGTTCCGGTGGTCACCGCCGGGCTTCCCGCCCCCGGGTTGAACCAGTCGCCGTCGTAGGTGTCGCCCGTGCCGTCCGGCGGCGGCGGCCCGATCAGGGCCAGGTCGCCGGGAAGCTGCGTATCCTCCCCCTGGATCGTCCGACGGATCATGGTGTCGTTTTGGAACGTGGCGTCTGCCGCCGTGGTTCCGTGCTGGTCGTGGCAGTCCATGCACCCAGCGCTTCGGCCGGTGCTTGGATCTCCGCCCGACGCCGGTGTGGGCGTGTGAGCTGCGTGGCCTTGGTGGCAGGCCTGGCAGTTTCCGTAGAAGTTCGTACCGAACGTCGAGGTCCCGGCCGTCGTGTCCTCGGCCAGGTTGGCCTTGAGCCGGGGGGCCGGGTCGAAGGCGTTGTCGCCGTTCGTGTCGTGTCGAAGCTCGTGGCACGTGTCGCATCCCCCCAGGATCCGGCCGTGGCCGTAGGCGTAGTAGTTGTCCGTGAGCCCTCCGTTCTCGTCCTGGGTGTGACACACGTCGCACTCGTCCAAAGCCACCGTGCGCCCGGTGGCCGGCTGTCCGTTGTTCCCGGAGGTGTTCTGGAGAACCAGGAGGGCCTCCCCGTCGAGGCTGCCGTGGGCCCCGTGGCACTTGGTGCAGTAAATCTGGCCCGAGGCATCCGCGTCAGAGCCTCCCGAGGCCACGGCCACGTCGTTCAAGCTCAGCTTGGTGTTGGAGGCCGAGTGCTTCGGCGGGGCGGTGTAACCGTTCAGGCTTCCGCCGTCGGCGTCGTGGCAGTCGGCGTTCTGGCAGGTCTTGGTGGAGATCTCTGCGTCCGAGGTGTCGGCGGGGGCACCCACCAGGGTCGAGTTCACAGCCAGGAGGGTTTGAGACGCATCCACGCCGTGGATGTTGGGGTTGGCCGGGTTGGTGGTGTCGAACCCCGTCACGGTGTGGCAGTCGAGGCAGTCAAAGGCCGTCGCGTCCTGGGTGAAGGTGCTCTTGGTTACGTCGACGGGGTGCTTCGAGAGGGCTCCTGCCCCAAACAAGTGATCCACCCCCTTCATGCGGTCCCGTGCGATTCCGGAGGGGTTCGAGGCCGAACGGAACGCCTCGTGGCAGAACAGGCACCGGATCGTGGGATCGGTGGAGGTGATCCCCAGGTCGAAGGTCTTCTGGCTCTGTTTGATGAGATGGGTGCCCGGAACGATCTTCGAGGCGCTCACCGCGTGGCATTCGTAGCACTTCCATCCCGGGGGGTAGTGCGTGGCCCGGCTCTCCGTCGCCAGGCCCGCCACCAGCAGGGCGGCGCCCACAACAAACCAACCCGCGCTCCGAAGATATCCCATGAACCCATCTCCGAATCCCATTCCGATTCCTCTCCGCACAGGAGCCTTCCGTGGCGCTGCCACCGAATACCGAGGAGACCGGTGAGGGTTACGGTCCGGCGGCGGCCGCCGCTTGGACGCCCAGGCCGTCCGTTCCCAGAAAGATCTTCCCCGCCTCCGGCCAGACCGAGGTCACCCGCCCCCCCTGCCAGATCCTGCGAGCGCCGACCGCATCCCAGAGCCATAGCCCCCGGTTCGTCCCCAGCCAGATCCTATCGGCGTCCCATCCCCACGAGGTGAACTGCTCCCCCCGTTCCAAGGGCACCGCCGGTCCATCCTCCGCGACGTCGAGAACCCGTACTGACCTGGGCTCCAGGACCCACACCCCGGCCCCGGCGGACCGCACGTGCAGCGCCACCGCATCGCCTCCGGCCACCCGGGCCCACACCGCACCCCCGTCCCCCGAGCGGTACACGGCGC
>JAADGT010000317.1 GCA_013152215.1 Deltaproteobacteria bacterium | reverse complement strand
GGAGAGCCGCGTGCGGCTCCTTAGCTCGCCGCGCAGCGCCTCCAACGCTCGTACCGTGAGTTCGTTCGTGCCCCACCGAACGGTCATGAAAACACCGCCCGTGTCCCGTGCCTGCGCGGCGAATCTCAATGCCCGGCTTCGCGCGCGGCCGGAAGCAGGGACAACGGAATCCTGATCGGAACGAAGGCCATCGCCGGCTTCGCGCGCGGCCGGAAGCAGGCCCCACGCCCCACCGCCGGCAATGGCTCCGGACCAACGAAAGTTACCCTTCCCCGTTGTAGGGTCCTCCCGAAGGGGCCTGATGGAGCTTCCCAGTAACTTCGGTCGTTGGTCGGTCGCTTTGGCCACAGTGTCTTTGCCCTTTTTCTGGCTTCTGTCCCCTGAATTCTGGCTCCTGAAGCCCGTGCCCCGCGGCCGCCAAGGCCCCAGGATCACGGAACGTTACCTTTTCTCGTTGCCCGGCCCCCCAAGGGCCTGACGAGGCCTCCTACTCGGAGCCGGCCCGAAATCGCCGGGACACCTCCACCAGCAGATCCAGGATCGCCTCGGCCAAGCCTTCGTCCAGACCGCCCATGCCGCACGACGGGGTGAGGAGGCACCCCCTCCGCAGCAGGGACGGATCCACGCCGGCGCGGGCGAAGCGTTCCATCGCCCCCTCGAGCCGCCGGATCAGGTCCGGCGCCCCCACCGCCCGGGCCTCCTCCGAGGTGGGCACGATCCCCCACGCGATCACCCCCCCCCGCTCCAGAAACCCCTGGGCTTCCCCGGGGTACAGGAGCATCCTGTCCAGGTAGTGGTAGGCGTCGAAGTTGACGATGTGGACCCCGCTGTCGAACAGCAGGCCCCAGTCGGTGTTTCCGCAACAGTGTACCCCCACCCACGCCGGTTCCCCGGCCAGGGCCTCGAGGGTGGGCCGCCACAGGTCCAGCACCATCTCGCGGGTCAGGCTCGAATAGGCGGATCCGAACACCTCCGGCTCGTCGAGGAACACGATCACCGGCGCCCCGATCCCCTTGAGCCGCCGCACCTGCCAAAGGGCCTTCAGGGCCACCAGCTGGGCCACGGCCTCCCGAAACCCTTCGTCGTGGATCACCTCGCGACCCTCCGGGTCCTTCAGGGAGGTAGCCATGGTGACCGGCCCGGTGACGTGGGCCTTGACGCACCGCAGGTCGGTCGGCCGCTCCTGGACGAGAAGCCGCTCCAAGGCATAGAATCCCGGTGCCCGGTCGGCACCCAGGGCGAACGCCTCCAGGTCCCCTCCCAGGACCTTCTCGTAGAACCGCTCCAGGGCCGCGGCCGCCCGGTCGGGGCCTGGGATCCGCAGGCGGGCGTCCGCGGGGAACCCCTCGACGTACTGGGGCACCATGCCCTCCTGGGGGCTCCGGCGGGGCAACTGGGGCCAGAAGGGCAGCTCGCGAAGCCGGCGCCACACCGCTGCCACGGCGACGTCCGGATCGGTGTGGGGCAGACTGCCGATGCCGGTGGCCAGCCCACCGGGGGACAGAACGTTCCACAGTTCCGTCGCAGAGTTCCGAGGGGAAACCGTAGCCATGGGGAAAACCGTCCTTTCCGTGGGATTCTGGGTCGTAGGCGCCCTGGTGTTGGTCGGGAGTTGGCGCGCGGGGGGATGGGGCCTCGGGGTGCCGGTGTGCACGGGGCTGGCCCTCGGTGTGGCCGGCCTGGACCTCTTCCGCCACCGGGAGACGCTGACCTGGGACTGGGCCCTGGTCCGAACCCTGCTCCACCTGGCCGCGGCCGTGGCCCTGGCCTCGGCGGTGCTGTTCGCCCTGGCCCACCTGCTGGTCACCGGCCGGCTCGGGTTCAACTGATTCGTGCGGGCGCCCTCAGGATCTCTGCCGGGACAGCCCCTCGGCCTTCAGGATCGATCGGGTGCGCATACGCTCTTCGCGGCGGTGTAGGGCCGCCTCCCAGCGCCGCCGGTCCTCGTCGGTCTCCAGCACCAGGGGGGGCACGGGCCGGGGTTTCCCGTGCTCGTCCAAGGCGACGAAGGTCAGATACGCCGATGCCGTGTGGCGCACCACCCCCGTCTTCGGGTCCTCGGCCTCCACCCGCACCCCCACCTCCATGCTGGTCCGACCCACGTAGTTCATGGAGGCCTTCAGCACCACCAGGTTGCCCACGTATACGGGCGCGTGGAAGTCGAGCCGGTCGATGGAGGCGGTGACCGCGTTGCCCCGGCAGTGACGGAACGCCACCACGCCGGCCGCGTCGTCGATCATCTTCATGATCATGCCGCCGTGCACGTTGCCCGCCAGGTTCGCGTGCTGGGGCAGCATCATCTCCGCCACCTCCACACGGGTCTCGGAAACCCTCCGACCTTCCTCACCCATCTGGCTCCTCCGTCGGCTTGGCCCCGCCGTCCCGGGCCGTGTCGGCCCGCAATCCGTCGGCCTCGGCCACCAGGGTCCGCACGATGTCGTGGAACCCCAGCAGGCTGTCGGACGCGCTCTCCCCGGACTCGGCCACCGCGTTGAGGTGCCCTTCCAGGGCGGCCGCGGCCCGACGCTGATCCTCGAGCAGGCTGCCGATCTCCTCCACCTCGCGGGCGAAGCTCGCCATGAGCTCGGCGGTCTCCCGCCCGGTGTCCCGGTGGCTGTCGGCCGCGGCCCGCAGGGACTGGCTCAGCGCCGCCAAGGTCTGGTTCAGGGCCTGGACCCGGTCCATCTCCTGCATCCCCTGGTCCAGGTTCTCGGCCACCCGATGGAGGCTTGCGTTCACCTCGTCCGCGGCGCTCACCATGGCCCGGGCCTGCTCGTCCTGGGTCTGGGCCGCGCCGGCGATCTCCCGGGCCTCCTCCACGGCCGCGGTGACCGCCCGCTCGATCTGCTCGATCTCCTCCCCCGCTTTGGCGCCGAGTCCCCTGCCCTCTTCCACAGCCTCGAGGCTCTCGGCCAGCCCTCGGTTGGCCTCGGCGATGTTGGCCTGCACCCCTCGGATCAGCTCCCCGATCTGGGCCGCGTTCTCCCGGGTGCGGCGGGCCAGGCTGCGGATCTGGTCGGCCACCACCGCGAAGGCCGCCCCCTTCTCCCCGGCCTGGGCCGCCAGGATCGCCGCATTCAGCGACAGAAGGCCGGTCTCCTCGGCCACCTCGGTGATCACGGCCAGGATGCCCTCGATCTCCCGGCTCTGCTCGCCCAGGGCTTGCACCGCCCGGCCCAGGTTCTCCGAGGCCCCCCGGATCCGATCGATCCCCTCGCCCACCCGCCGAACGGCGTCCTTTCCCCCCCGGGCCGAGCTCTCCACCTCCTGAAACAGGGCCAGGCTGCGGTCGATCCTCTGCCGGATCTCACCCATGGCCCGGCCCACCTGTGCCACGAACGCGGTGGTCCGATCGCTGGCCTCGCTCACCCGGTCCACGTTGCCGTGGATCTCCCGGAGGGCCCCGTAGATCTGGGCGATGGAGGCCGTGGCCTCCTCCACCGACCGATTCAGGGTCTCTGCGCCGGAGAAGAGCTCCTCCGTGCTCTGTGACAGCGTGTCCATGAACGCCAGGCCCTGGCTGCTGGCCTCGCGGACCCGCTCGGCCCGCTCCCACACCCGCTCTCCGGCGTCGCCCATGGTGCGTAGACCGTCCCGGGAGCCCTGCACCGACTCGCCCAGGGTGTCGATCACCCAGCCCAGGAGGGTCGCGTGCTCCTGGAGCTTGCGCACCACGTCCCGGATCGCGTCGCCGTGGGTGCCCAGGCGGCGGAACCGCTCCTGCAGCTCGTCCGCCAAGGGGGCCGAGGGACCGTCCGGATCGGTCTCCGCCAGGTCCAGTAGCTCCGCCAGGCTGCCGGGCGCGGTCGCCCCCCGCCCAGGGATCAGGCCTGCCGCCAGGCCGGCCGCCGCCACCCCTACCCCCACCGGACCGAGTCCGGCCCACGCCAACCCGGCCCCCACCA
>JAADGT010000189.1 GCA_013152215.1 Deltaproteobacteria bacterium | reverse complement strand
CCGACCCGGGCACCCCTTGCCGCCCCTGCTCGCCGGCCGAGCCCGAGCCCGTGCGGCTCCGGGTGCCCACCGAACGGCTGGAGGACCTCCAGAACCTGGTGGACGACCTGGCCACCCACCGGGCGGCGATCCTGGCCCGGATGGAGCGGTTCCGCCGGGGATTCCGCCGCCTCGGCCTGCTGCGATGGCAAGACCCGGACCGTCCCTTGGAGCCGGCGGAGATCGACGCCCTGCGAGCCATGGCCCGCATGATCGCGGGCCGGGGCTTCAGCCAGTTCCTGGACGAGCTGGGGCAGCTCGACCACCTGGTCTCCGAGCTCCAGGACCGGGTGCTGACCCTGCGGATGGTGCCCCTGGGCGACCTGCTCGAGGGATTCCGGCGCACCGCCCGGGACCTGGCCCGGGAGCTCGGCAAGGAGGTCGAGGTCGTGGTGGAGGGCCGGCTCACCGAGGTGGACCGGTCGTTGCTCGGGGCGATCCAGGCCCCCTTGGCCCATCTGGTGCGCAACGCCGTGGACCACGGGATCGAGCCGCCCGACCAGAGGGAGCGGGCCGGCAAGCCCCGCAGGGGCCGCCTGATCCTCCGGGCCTACCATCGGTCCAACGCCGTGGCCATCGAGGTGGAGGACGACGGCCGGGGCCTCGATCCGGCCCACATCCGGCGCAAGGCCGTGGAGCGGGGCATCCTCGACGACGAGGCCGCCCGCGCTCTGTCGGACGACGAAGCCCTCTACCTCCTGTGCCGGCCCGGCTTCTCCACCCGGGAGCGGGTCAGCGAGGTGTCCGGCCGGGGGGTGGGGCTCGACGTGGTGAAGCTGCGGGTCGAGAAGCTCAACGGGTCCCTGGTGATCCAGACCGAGCCCGGCCGCTGGTCCCGATTTCGACTGCTGCTGCCCCTGTCCCTGACCACCCTGCCGGGGCTGGTGGTGCGGGTGGGTGGGGAGCCCTACGCCCTTCCCTCGCTGTTCGTGGACCGGTGCGACTCGGTTCCGGTGGCCTCGCTCCAGGCCCGGGAGGGGCTCTGGGACGCCGGCGGCCGGTTGGCGCCGGTGGTGGATCTGGCCGGGGTTCTGGGGATCGAACGAACCCAGCGTGCCTCCCGGGTGGGGGTGGTTCGCCTGCGGTTTCGCAACCGGGTCATGCTGGTGGAGGTGGACGCGGTGGAGGGCGAACGGGAGCTGGTGATCAAGCCCCTGGGCCCCCACCTGGCCGGGGCCCCCCTGGTCGTGGGGGTGTCGTTCCTACCAACGGGTGAGGCCCTGCCGGTGCTCAACGTGATCGACCTGTACGCCCGCTGGCACGAGCTGGGGCCCACCGACGGGCCGCCCACGCACCCGAGCAGCCGCCCCGGATCCTGGTGGCCGACGACTCGGTGACGAGCCGGCACATGATCGAGCACCTCCTGCGCACCCAGGGGTACGAGGTGCTCCCCGCGGCCTCCGGGGCCGAGGCGTGGCGGCTGCTCCAGCGCGAACGGGTGGCCGTGGTGGTCACCGACCTGGACATGCCCGAGATGGACGGCTACGGCCTTCTCCAGCGCGTGCGCAGCACCCCCGCGTTGGCGGGGCTGCCGGTGGTCGTGGTGTCGAACCGGTCCGGGGAGGCCGACCGGGTGGCAGAGGCCGGGGCGGATGCGTTCGTTCCCAAGGACCGATTCCGTCAAAAGGAGTTCACGACGCTGCTGGAGGACCTGGTCCGCAAACGACGGAAAGGGGCTGAACCTTGATCCGGCTGTTACTGGTGGACGACTCCCGATTGGTGCGCACGGTACTCCGGGACCTGCTGGAGGCCGACCCGGAGCTCGAGGTGGTGGCCGAGGCCGAGAACGGCCTCGAGGCCGTGGAGCGGTGCGAGGCCCTGCGGCCCGACGTGGTGATCATGGACGTGCAGATGCCGGTCATGGGCGGGCTGGAGGCGGTGGAGCGGATCATGGCACGGTGTCCCACGCCTGTGATCATCCTGAGCGCCACCGTGAACCCCGGAGAGGTCCAGAGCGCGTTCCGGGCGGTGCGGGCCGGCGCGTTCGAGGCCTTGCCCAAGCCCGACGCGTCGGCAGCCCCCGACACCTACGCCTCGGTGGCCGAGGACCTGCGCTCCCGGATCAAGCTCTACGCCCGGGTGGCCAGACGGCGGGGCTGGGCCAGCGGCATCCCGGCCGAACGCCGACCGGTCCGCAGGACCCGGGTCTCGGCCCGGCCGGACCGACTGCTGGCCCTGGCCGCCAGCACGGGCGGCCCACGTACGATCCAACGGCTGTTCCACGACCTGCCCCGCCCCTTTCCTTGCCCCGTGGTTCTGGTGCAGCATATCAGCCTTGGGTTCACCCGCGGGTTTGCGGGGTGGCTCGAGCGGGAGACCGGTCACCCGATCCGGGTGGTGGAGGGGCCGGTTCACATGGAGCCGGGCACGGTGTACCTGGCGGGCGATGGCACCCACCTGGGGGTGCGGGCCGGCCGGGCCGTGCCCCGCGAGGGCCCTCCCGTGAACGCGTGCCGGCCGTCGGCCGACGTCCTGTTCGAGTCGGTGGCCCGGGAGTACGGGCCCCGGGCGGTGGGGGTGGTGCTCACCGGCATGGGCCGGGACGGCGCCCGGGGGGCCCTGGCCCTGCGCCGGGCCGGGGCCAAGGTGCTGGTGCAGGACGAGGAGTCGTCGGTGATCTACGGCATGCCGAAGGCGGCCATCGACGCCGGGGCGGCCACCCGCGTGGTGGGCCTGGGCGACATGGCCCGGGAGATCCTGGAGGCCCTGGACCGCGACCCCAAGCCCGCGGGGGTGACCGATGGAAGCGCCTGAGCTCCTCGTGGTGGACGACAGCCGCATCGTCCGGGCCATGGTGTCGGACGTACTGCGGGCCCAGGGGTATCGCATCCGGGAGGCCCAAAACGGGAGGGAGGCCCTGGAGCGGGTCCAGGAGTCGCCCCCCGACCTGGTCCTGCTCGACGTGATGATGCCCGAGATGGACGGGTACGAGGTGTGCCGGGAGCTGCGGCGGCGGGAGGGGGCCGACGACTACATTCCGATCCTCATGCTCACGGCCAAGGGCGACGTGGAGGATCTGGCCCGGGGCCTGGACGCGGGGGCCGACGACTACATCTCCAAGCCCTTCGACAATGTGGAGCTGGTGGCACGGGTTCGGAGCCTGCTTCGGATCCGGGCCTTGCAGAAGCGGCTGTCCCAGCAGAACCTGGAATTGGAGGCCAAGAACCAGCAGCTCGAGGCCCTCACCCGGCAGTTGGATGCGGCCAACCAGGAGCTGCGGCTCCTGTCGGTGACCGACGGCCTCACCAAGGCGTACAACCACCGCCACTTTCAGGAGCGCCTCAAGGCCGAGTACGCCCGGGCGGCGCGTCACGGAGAGCCCCTGGCCTGCGTCATGATCGACCTGGACCGTTTCAAGCGGATCAACGACACCTACGGCCATCCGGCCGGGGACCGGGTGCTGGTGCGGCTCGTGGAGATCCTCAAGGATGCGGTGCGCAGCGAGGACCTGGTGGCCCGGTACGGGGGGGAGGAGTTCGTGCTCCTCCTCCCCAAAACCGACTCGGGTCTCGCCCGCACCATCGCCGAACGGTTGCGCAACCGGATCGCCGGCGAACCCGTGCCCATCGGGGGGGACCGTCGAATCCACGTCACCGTGAGCATGGGGGTGGCCGACTACCTCCCCGGCGGGCAGGAGCGCTCCCCGGACGAACTGCTGCGGGCCGCGGACGAGGCCCTCTACCGCGCCAAGGCCAATGGCCGGAACCGGGTCGAGGTGGCGTGATCCCGCCCCCTGGGCCCTGGCGGCCTGGGGCGCCCTGGTGGCGGTGGCCGCGTTTCCTCCGGCGTCCCTCGGCCCCTTGGCCCTCGCCCTGCCGGTCCCCCTCTGGGCCCTGACCGCCCGGTGTGAGCCGCGTCGGGGGTTCCTGCTGGGATGGATCCAGGGGCTCGGGTTCTTCGGAACGCTCCTGTGGTGGATCGCCCCTACGGTGGCCCGATACGGCGGCCTGCCTTGGCCGGCGGCCGCGGGATGCGTGGTCCTCCTGGCCGCCTACCTGGCCCTGTACCCCGGCGCGTGCGGGTGGGCCTGCGCGGCCGTCGGCCGGAAGCGCCCCGGCTTGGCCCTGGCCCTGGCCCCTTTCGTATGGACCGGGCTCGAGGGCGTTCGCGGGTGGGCTCTCACCGGCTTTCCCTGGGGGGACGTGGTCCAAGCCCTGTGGAGCCAGCCCCTGGCCCTGCGTCTGGCGCCGTGGGTGGGGGCCGACGGGATCCGGCTGGTGGGGGTGTCGCTGGCCGTGGCGCCCGCCT
>JAADGT010000375.1:1463-17786 GCA_013152215.1 Deltaproteobacteria bacterium | reverse complement strand
GGGCGCTGTACTAGGCGGAATCGCTGCGACCGAGTTCGCCTGGTACCGGAGCCTGGACGACAAGGGTGGGAACGACCCCACGATCCCCAACTCACAACTTCGATGGCTCGGCAGCTTCTCCCACGAGGTCGCCCGGGACCAGACCCTGGGCCTCCAGGCCTACCTGGAGCGGGCGGTGCAGTTCCCGGACGTGGGCTTCACCGACCAGAACCGCTGGTGGCTCACGGCCCGGTACACGGGGCTGTTCCTCCAGCAGAACCTGACGCTGTCGCTCTTCGCCTTCTACTCGCCCACCGAGGACGACGCCTACCTCCGGCCCAAAGCGAGCTACAAGGTGTCGGACGAGGTCCTCGTGACCCTCGGGGGCAACGTGTTCCTGGGCGCCCACGACGACACGTTCTTCGGCCAGTTCGAGGACAACACCAACGTGTACGCCCGGGTGCGGTACAGCTTCTAGTGTGGCGTTCCGCGGGAATGCACAGCCAACTCGAGCGAACCTGGGGCCTTCGACGGAGCGCGACACCCGAGCAGCGAGGGTCGCCCGGTGCAGGGGAGCGGCCGCGGCGCGTGCCCTCACGCGTCGCAGCGGACCGAACCGCGGCGGCCCCTGCGAGGGCGTTCAGCGGAGGAGGAGGCCCCAGATTCGCCTCCTGACGCGATATGCGAACCTACCAGCCGGACAGGGGATATGGACCCGCTACCGCCATGACCACCCATGACCCCGAAGACATCCGCCGCCTGTTCGAGGCCTTCTACTCCCTGCCGGCCCGGGACGTCATGGACTCGACGTTCCGGGCCGCGGCCTTCCTGCCGCCCCACATGCCGGTCCTCGACGCCGTCGAGGTGTTCCAGTCGGTGGACCACGCCTGGATCGTGCCCGACCCGGCCCGCCGGTTCGGTGTGCAGAGCATCCTGCTCCGGAGGGACCTGCTCCGGGCCATGGAGCCCACCCACGAGTCCTACTCCAAGTTCCTGCGCCTGCGGTTCCGCAGCCTGGCCCACGGAGCGGCCGACTGCACCTGCTGCTTCGTCGAGGGCCGGGTGCTCCACCGGGTCGCGCCCGACACCCCCTGCCGGGACGTGGTGCACCTCATGGAGGCCAAGGGTGCCCTGTGGCTGCCCGTGATCGAAGGGGACGAGCTGGTGGGTGAGATCGGCTCGCTCCAGGTGATCCAGGCCCTGCACCGCCTCCGCTCGGGGGCGGGCCGGTGAACCCGGCCGCGTTCCTCGGCACCCTGGCCCTGGCCCTGGCCGCGGCAAAGGTGCTCGGCCAGGCCTTCGACCGGCTCAAGCTCCCCCCCATCCTCGGTCAGATCCTGGCCGGGGTACTCCTTGCGTCCCTGCCCGGTTTCATGCGGCCGGTCCTCCACAGCGAGGGATTCGGCGCCCTGAGCGACCTGGGGCTCATCTTCCTTCTCCTGATCACCGGCACCGAGTCGAGCCTCAGGGACATCCGCCGGGCCGGCGGCCCCTCGGTCCTGGTGGCCCTGGGCGGGGTGACGATCCCGTTCTTCCTGGGCCTGGTCGCGGCCCGATGGGCCGGGTTCGACCTGGCCCAGGCCCTGGCCACGGGGGCTCTTTTCACCCCCACCAGCATCGGCATCACCGCGGTCACCTTGCTGGAGGCCGGCCGGATCCGGACCCAGGTGGGAGCCACCTTGGTGGGGGCCGCCATTCTCGACGACGTGATCGCCCTGTGCCTGCTGGCCGTGGTGCTCGGCACCGGCAGCCCCCAGCAGGTCCTGTTCGGCGCGGTCGTGTACTTCGCCCTGACCGGCGTCTTCGTGTGGAAGGCGCTGCCCCTGGTGTATCGGTCGTTCCGCCGAATCCACCTGCCCGAGGCCCCCTTGACCTTCGTGGTGATCGTGGCACTGGGCTTGGCGGCCCTGGCCGAGACCGCCGGCCTCGCCGGCATCACGGGCGCCTTCGTGGCGGGGCTGGCCGTGCGCGAGACCATGGGCGAGGAGAAGCTCATGGACCGGGTCCACGCCGTGGCCTACGGCGTATTCATCCCCCTGTTCTTCGTGGGGCTCGGGGCCGACCTGGACCTGGGGGGGCTGGGAGGGCTCGGCCGGGTGGGACCGGTGCTCCTGGCCGCCAGCTTCCTGGGTAAGTTCCTGGGGTCGGCTGCCGGCGCCCTGGCAGGCCGGCTCCGGCCCGTGCGGGCCCTTCAGGTGGGCATCGGCATGCTGCCGCGGATGGAGGTATCGCTGGTGGTGGTGGCCGTGGCGGTGCGCCAGGGCATCTTCGCCGGACCCCACGCCGACCTCATGACCGGCGTGGCCCTTCTCAACATGGCCCTGAGCCTCCTGGCCACGCCGGTGCTGCTCCGCCTCGCCTTCGGCCTGGAACCCGCCGTGGAGCCTCACCACCCACACACCGAGGGCGGGCTCGCGCAACGGCACAACGACGCTTGAGTTCCGTTGGTCGCTCGTCGTCGGTCGTTCGTCGGGGCCACCTCAATGAATGAACCGTTCCCCCAAACGAGCAACGGCCTTTCGCCCCCGGGGCCAGCGTTACTCCACCCGACGTAGGCGGTAGATGGTGCTGTCCACCTTGGAGAGAGCAAAGATGTCCCGGGTGCGGAGATCCACGGCTGCCGACACCAGGCCACGCAAATCCAGGAAATCCTTGTCCGGCGAGTAGAACACCTCGCGAATCTCACCCGAGAGGGTAAAGGTCTGAAGGCTCGAACGGATCCCGTCGACCACGAGCAAGGTCCCCTCGGGGGTCACACACACGCCCTTGGGGAGGTCGAGGGCTCCTTCCAGGGTCTTGGTCCGGGACCACTCGCGCACGATCTGCCCCTCCCTGTCCAAGACGAACACCCGACCGAGCAGACTGTCCACCACCGCCACCTGGCCAGCGATCGGGTGAGGGGTCAGGAACGTGGGGCTGCGGAACGGACCCGCATCCTCGGCCGGCCTGGGCGTCCCGGTGCGACCCACCTCTTTCCCGAAACGATCCAGATGGATCACCTGGGCAAAGGTGTACTCGGTGACCCACATCCCCCCTTCGGCGTCCAGGGCCACATCCATGGGCTGGGGAGGCCTAGGATGATCCTCGTATCCCTTGGGTGCCCGCACGGAAACATCGAGCACCAGATCTCCGTTGCGGGAGAACACCCGCACATTGGGCGACCGCAGGAATGTGACGGCCACGCGTTCCCCGTCCCCCGACACCGAGATCCCCCAGGGAATCCCCCATGTCCCCTCGTAGTCCGGGGGTGCCACCCCAAAGCGATACAAGAACTCTCCGTCCAGAGTCAGCGCGATCACGGAGCGGCTTCCCAGATCCGTCACGAACAGGATCCCGTCCGATATCGCCAAATCGGTGGGCTCGCGGAGCCGGTACCGCGAGCCCGCGCGAACGGTGCTCACCACCTCCACCGTACGGCGCACCGCCTTCTGTTCCTTTGCCGCGGAACCGCCCCTGCCCACCCGGATCGTCAGCGGTTTCGAGTCGGGAGATTCCTGACTCTGCTCCCCTACGGCCCGAACCGTGTAGACATAGGTCGTCTCCGGCTTCACCGTGGCGTCCACATACTTCACGTCCTGCACCGATGCCAAAAGGGACGGCTCCTTTCCCTTCTCGGCCCGATACAGGTTGTAGAAGACCGCCCCTTCCACCGGCCCCCACACCAAGTTCACGGCCCGGCCTTCCACATAGTGGCCTCCCCACTTGGGCGCGGCCAACGGCTTGAACCCTTCCAGCTTCCTCGGCTCGGACTCGGCCAGGACCGAGCCGTCAGGGGCCAACGCCTCCACCACGTACAGGTACGTGCCGTTGGGCGACGCATCGGCGTCCACGTGCTGGGGCGAGATCACCCGCCAACTGCGTTCTTCCCGGCTCCCGAGATCCCGGCGCACCACCCGGTACGCCTGCGCCCCGGGCACGGGGAGCCACATCAGCAGGACCTGGTTGCCGGCCCGCATCGGGAACCCCGCCTGCCACGCGACCCTCGCCCCTGCCCTGGCATCCAGGCGAAAGTTCGGCAACAACGTCAGCACCAGCGCCACGCACAGGGCCGCCAGCAGATCGGCCCGCGTCCCAACGTCCCAACGTCCTCGCATCCCAGTGATCCGCCTCACCAATTGTGGGCGCTCTTGGCCAGTTTCACGTGACAGTCGATGCAGGTGAGCCCGTCGGAAAGGTCCCCCGGCTCACCAGGACCCGCGGCCCAAGAGAGTTCCCTCCCTCCGAGGAACGAGCTCCGATCCTCGGCCGTGGTCACGTGGTGGGCGTTCTCTCCCGATACGTCGTCGTTCGGAAGGTGGCACTCATCACAAACATACTTCTTGCCCGGATCGAACTCCCTCAGGCACCGGCTCCCGGCCCGGCCCTGATGCATCCGGTGGCAGGTTGCACACAGCAGCCCCCCCCCGTCCGCAACCGGCCACTGCCTGGGGATCAGGATGTCCAGCACCCGATGTGGGACGGTGGAGGTCTCCCACGGCGGCACGGCCTCGGCCTGCACGGGGTGATAATAGGGCGTGCCGCCAGGGTTCTGAGGGGCGTCCTCCTCGCCGTGACATCCGGCACACAGGGGATCGGTACCGGCATCCGCGTCGTAGGCATCCAGGACCAACAGACTCTCTTTCACGCTGTGGGCGCTGTGGCACGTGGAGCACATCACCCTCCCCACCTCCGGATCCGTGTCGAACCCAGCCAGATGCCCGCCCGTCGTCCAGTGGTGGCTCGGATCGCCCCGTTCCTCCGGCCCGAGGCCCGGCACCCGAAGCCGCTCGTCCACCGCGTTGAACACCATCTCGGGCTCCGCCTGACCCGGGCGGGCCCGTTCCGCGCCGGAGAAAGTCACCGGCATCCCCACCGGGTGGGCCCGATTTTTTGTGCCGGCGTCGTTCACCGACGTCCATCGACCGTCGCCCATCCTGTCGGAGCCCGAGTGACATCTCTGACACAGCTCCTCCAGTGGCGCCTTTAGGAACGGGGGGTACTGGTCGGAGTGGGGGTCGTGGCAGGCGGTGCACTCCATGCGGGACGGCAGGTCGCCGGTACTCGGATCCGGCGGTACGAGCCCGCTCGCCTCCACGTTCGCCCGGCCCTCGAGCCCTCCGGTGACCTCGGTCAGAGCGTCGATGTCCAACCCGTGCGAGCGGGTCAGGGCCTCAATGCCCAGGGTCCCGTCGGGGGCTTCGACCAGAGCCGTGGGCACCACGGTGCCATCGTGACAGGTGTAGCAGAACGATCCCACCCGGCCCAGTTCGGACACGTGCCCCCCTTCCCGGGCCAACAGGCTTTCCTCGGTGGCCGCCCGGTGCGGCACGTGGCAGTATGCGCACACGCTCTTTTCCTCGACCAGGTTGTAGATGCGCATGTCGTGGTGGGTGCCCTCCACCCCTGCACCTGCCCCCACGGCCCACCCGATCAGGAGCCCGGTTGCCGTCCATCGCCCGATCCAACGCCGCATTCGCCCCCCCTATTCGTGGCAGTTCCCGCAGAAGCGGTAGTCCGCGTACCGACCCCACTCCTTGCCGTCGAAGATCCGGTCGATGCCAAAGCCCGAGTCCTTCCCCTGCAGATCCACTCCCCGCAGGATGGCCGCGCCCATGGACGGCTCCCCGCCGTGGGCCGGCGCGTGGCAGGTGACGCAGTGCAGGTTGGAGGGGTCGGAGGGAAGGGTGATCGGCGCCAAGGCCACGGGCCGGATCGGCATCGTACCCTTGCGCCAGTCCGTGCGGATCGGCTTGCTCACCAGGTCGGGGCTCAAAACAGCCACGTCCCGGAGCAATAGCCCCGCCTCGGCCAGAGGGATATCGATCGCATCGCCGGTCATCACGTGGTGGTTCCGGGGATAGGGCTTTCCTCCGATGTAGTGCTTCTCGTTGTTCCCCCGCCTTCTCCCCGCAGCCAGACTGAAGTTCCGGGGATCGTTCCAATTGGAGTGCAGCGAGTTGGCCTCGCCCCCGTCGTCCTGGTACAAGAACCCGTGGCAGCCCACGCACAAGGGGGCGTGGCCGCCCTCCACGGTGTCGTCGGGGACCGGGGAGCTGGTGACCTTTGCAAGCAGGTTGTACCGACCCTCCACATTGGCCCTCAGGTTGTGGCACGACTCGCAAATGAGCTCCAACGAGCCCATGGCCGCCGGGTTGGCCTCGGGCCGACACGCCTCCGCCGCGATCACGGGATCCCCTCCGGTGTACACTACCGACTCCCACGTGTCGGAATCCCCATATTTAGAAGATCCTCCGTTGCCCCACTCGTCTTCAAGCCAGGGGCTGATCTTGAAAAACTCTCCCGAGTCGCGCACACCCCAAGCGGCCTCCGGCCATCCCCCTCCCGAGTGGGTCGTTCGGAGCGACCCCGTCAAGGCGTTCAATACGAAGTGCGTGCCCTTCCCCGGTGTGGGGTTCTCGGTATGGCACTCCACGCACATGGCCGAGGCGCCGTTGTTGGGAATTCCCCTCTCGCCGTAGGCCTCGGCCGCGGGCAACCCCGGGTCGGCCGGATTGATCGCAGCGTGCGCGACAGCGCCCGCTCCCAGCAGACCGAGAAGGGCCCGCGCGACCGCGCCCCACCCCCGAACCCTCGGCCCCACCCCCTTTCCCCGCATGACTCCTCCCTCAGTCGTTGGCGACGTGGCAGGCGTCGCACACCGGATCGGGGTTGGAAACCAGCCGCTTCCCGGCGCCCAGCACGGTTTCCACGTCCACCTGCCGGTCGATGCCCGGCACAACATCGCCGGTGTCCCACTGTTTGACGTTGCCCTGCACGTCCCCCGGTTCGGGCACGTTGTCGTAGTAGATCACGTTCACGGGTTTTCCCTGCACGTTCGGGATCGTGGTCACGGCCGACAGGCCCCGCTTCAGCGCGCGCGCGCCGGTCTGCACCTGGGCCCCGTGGGGCCGGTGGCAAGAGGCGCAGTTCACCGCGTTCGCCGCCGGGTAGGTCACTTCACTGCCCGATGCAGGGGTGGAGCGGACCACCGAGGCGTGGCCGGTGTTCAAGGTGTGGTTGGCCGGGTCGTCGTCATCCGGGCCGACCGTGTCACCGGTCAGCGGGTGGTGGGCCGGCGGACCGGAGGCCTGGGCCGTGTGGCATCCCTCGCACAGGGTGGAGGGATCCTCGTTTTCTCGGAACCGCTCGAGAAGGTTGTTCCCACCCGCCGCGTTGTGCACCAGGTTGTGACACGATTCGCAGATGATCTCGCCCGTCTGGCCCGTGACCGACTGGGCCGTGGGGTCCGGGGGGGCGGGGTTCGCGTAGCGGGACAGATACGCCGCCCCTCCGCTCCACGAGTCGGTCTTTTCGTAGGAAAGATTGCCGGTGGTACGTACCGCGGAGCCGTCGTAATGGGCCACGAAGTGGGTTCCCGAGTTGGGCTTGGGGTTGGCCGTGTGGCAGTCCACACACATGGCTGATGCCGCGTTTCCGGTGTAGGTAGTGCCGTACGCCGACGCGGTGGGCAGCCCGGGGTTGGCCGGATTGATACCGCCCCAAGCCGGCGCGGCTGCCACCGCCAGCACGACCCAGACCATGCATCCTCGAATCATCGCGACCCCTCCGTCCCCAAGCACAGAGTCACGCCCGCTTTCCCCAAGCCGTGATACCCGGCCAGCCTCCCAAAGTTTCGGATCGAACCATAGCAGAGAACCCCCGAACACAGGAAGGGGCCCCGGCGGGGCCCCTTCCTCCGACTTCCGTCGCAGACACAGCTACTCAGAGCGCGTTCAGGATGGCATCGATGTCGCCCCGGTACCCGGTCTTCTTGAACAGGATCTTTCCGCCCTTGTCCACGATCAGTGTCGAGGGCGTAGCATACAGGCCCACCGCCTCACCGAACACGTACTCCGGATCGTAGAGCAGTCCGAACACTTTGGCATACTTTTCGTACACCTTCATCGCCCGTTCCTTGTTCTGATCCACGCTCACCAGGTACACCTTGATTTTTTTCAGCTTGTCGGCGTTCTTGGCGAGGTCCTTCATCTCTTTGGCGCACAGGCCGCAGATCGAGTTCACGAACACGAACATGGTCTTCTCTTGGACCTGGCCCGTGTCGAACTCGTTCCCGTCCATGGTCTGAATCTTCACCGGCTTGGCCACATCGCCCACGTTCGTGCCGTACTTCGGCCCTTCCTCGGCGACGGCCGCCGTCCCCACCGCGATCATCGCCACCACCCCCACCAAGACCTTCAACAGGTTTCGCATCTTCGAACCTCCCGCGTCTTCAGGAAAAACGGGGCCCCTGCCCCGCAGGGGCCCCTCGTTGCGCGCCGCGCGTTCAGCCCTCGGCCTACTGATGGCACTGGCCGCAGAACGCCAGGTCGTCGATCTTCTTCCACCCGCCACGGTCGCTGATCCGCGAGATCGGCCCCAAGGCCGTGGGAGCCGCGGTGTACGTGGCGTTACGCAGGATCGACGCAGCCGGGCTCGCACCCTGGCCGTGGGCCGGGGCGTGGCAGTTGGTGCAGTTCAGGCCGCCGCCGGTGGGCTTGGTGAGGCCGTTCTGCCACGTGGCCCGCTGGGGATAGGTGCCGTTGGTGGAGGTGTTGCTGATAGGGCTGTCGGTGTACCCCACCACGTCGTTGTCGGTCCACAGCACCATCAGGCCGGCCTGGGTGGAGTCGATGACGTCGCCGGTCATCACGTGGTGGTTCTGGGGCCGAGCCACACCCTTGACCCAGTGGTACTCATTGTTGCCCTTCCGGGCCGTGCCACCCGCCACCTCGTGGTTGTTGCGTGCATCAGACCAGTTGGCGAGCCCGCTCCCCGACTGGTCCACGGCCGCGGTGTACATGAACCCGTGGCAGCCCGTGCACAGCTCGGCCACCGGGGCGTCCTCCCACTCGTTGTTGGGCTGTGTCAGGAGCAGGTTGTTGCCCCCGGCGTCGTTGTTGACGATGTTGTGGCAGCTCTCGCAGATGATGTCGTAGCCCGCGTAGTTGGACGCGGTCGCGTCCAGGGTCGCCGTGGCCGTGCCGGCTACCGTGTTGTCGGTCACGTAGCTCGCCGGCACGGACGTGTCGGCGTACTTGGACACCCCTTCCGAGCCGGTGTTGTTGTCGGCCTTCGTGATGTTGTCCCACGCCGTGATCTTGAAGTAGGCGCCGTCGTCCCGGGTGACGATCGCACCGGTGTTGTCAATGCCGGACCCCCCGGAGTTCGTCAACCCGCCGGTGCTCGTGGGGTTCACGAAGTGGGAGCCGCCGGCCTTGGGCTGCACAGTGTGGCAGTCCACGCACATGGCCGAGGCCTGGTTGTTCGGAGCGGTGAAACCCGTGTACGAGGATGCGCCGTTGTTGTTGGTGGTGTCGGCCGTCGGCAACCCCGGCCAGGCGGGGTTGATTCCGGCAAGGGCCGGCGCCGCCATCAGCGACGCGCAAAGCACCGCGAGTACCTGTTTTGTTTTCATGGTCCCCATCCTCCTTACCAGTTGTGGGCCGTGCTGTGCGTGGTGCCGCCAGGGTTACCGCCCGTGCTGTTACTCGTGAACACGTGGCAGTCGGCGCACCCCAGGCCGTTCGTGTGATCGGCCGCGGTGAGCCAGGAGGCCGCGTTGGTGCCATCCAGGTTCAGAACGTCACCGTCGCCCTCGTCCGTGAACGTGGAGCCGCTCCAGTCGGCGGTGGTGGTCCGGTGGTGGCTGTCGGCCGGCTCACCCGTCTGACCGGGATTGTCCGCCACGTCGGGTAGCCCCACACCGGTGTGGCAGGCGTCGCAGATCTTGCCGGTGAAGCTCCCGTCGCGGGTGCCGTCCAGGTCCACCAGGGCCATGGAGTTCGAGATACCGCCGTGCACGTCGTGGCACGAGCCGCAGCGGGGCCGCGCGCCGTTGGCCGTGTCGATGCCCACGACGGTGTCGGCGATACCGTTCTGACCGGAGCCCGCGGCGTTGAGGATGGCGCCCAGGTCCACGTCGAACGAAAAGTTGCCGGTACTGGCGGTGTAGGTGTAGATGGTGCCGGAACTCTGCGTGCCGGCGTTGGCCGTGGAGCCCACGGGGTGGTAGTAAGGGGTGGTTCCGGGGTTCGGGTCATTGAGGCCGGTGCTCTCCTGGCCGTGGCACCCCACGCAGATCGGGTTCCACTGGCCGTCCGCGCTTACGGCGTCCCGAAGGATCAGGTTGACCTGGGCCGTGGTGCCGTTCGCGTCCACGTGCACGCCGTGGCAGGTGTAGCAGCCGAAGGTCTCGCCTCCCGCGGCGTTGGCGAACCCGCTCACCTTGCCGCCGGGCACATAGTGCTGTGCCGGGTCGTTCAGGGCCGTGCCGTTGGGCGTGGCCACGTCGAAGATGTTCCCGTCCAGGTTGATGTAGCGGCCGTAGCGCTCGGCGTTGGTGCGGTTGCCATACTGAGATCCGACGTTCTGGTTGAGGATCAGCGCGAAGTTGACCGGGTGCTCGCCGTTCGGCGCGGCCTCACCGCCGGCCCAGTTGTTCCCGCGGGCGGTGTGGCACGCCTCGCAGAAGCTCCGGTTCCCGCCGGGGCCGCCCGTGAACAGGTCGCGCTGGAGGAAGGGGGTGTTCTGGTTGGAGTGCACGTTGTGGCAGCTGGTGCACTCGATCTGGGCCGCCGTGCCGTAGGGCAGGGCCTGGCCGATCGCGTCGAAGGTGACCTGGGCTCCCGTGGTGGGAACCAGCAGGTCCGCCGGATTGAGCCCGTGGGCGTACCCGTTGGTCACGTTCACGGCGTCCACCGTGTAGGTGGGCCCCACCACGTTCCCGGACTCGTCGAGGGTCGCGGCCCGTTGGGGCACGACGTCGCCGGCCGAGACCTGCCCCGAACCGTTGTGGCAGCGGCTCAGGCACAGCTCCCCCACGTTGCCATAGTTCCCGGTGGGTACGGTCGTGTCCAACAGGCCGTGGCAGTACAGGCACACCTCGGTGGCGCCCTGGTAGACGCTGAGGTCGTGGTGGCTACCGTTCACCGCCGCGAGCGCCGGGCCGGCGGTCAGGGCGACCGCCGCCAGTGCGGCAAAAAGCATCCTCTTCGTTTTCACGGCACTTCCTCCTCTGGTCATGGTTGAACCCGCGGTTCGCATGGGGTCGGCGTTGTCGCCGCGGCTGCTCGGTGCCCCGTTCCAAGACTTGGTTGCGGACCCGGCTCAGCCCGCGTGTTCGGTCCGGTATCGCTCCTCCTCCCGTGCCGGTGGGGCGGGGCCTTACCCAGCCGCACCCCGGGTCCCCTGCCTCAAGGCAGGTCGTAGATGGCCACTTCCTTGCCCTGCACCGACAACGTGTACAGCCTGCGGCGCTGGGGGTCGAACTGGATCACGGTCACGTTGCCCTTCATCGACTGCAGCTTGGGCTGCTTGCCTTCGGGATCGTCCACCAGGTTGGCCAGGTAGTCGCCGTTGGTGTCGTCGTCCGCCTTGGTGATCTTGATCTGCTTCACCTCCCCCCGCAGGGAGTCAGCGATCAGAACCGAAGTCTCGTCGTACGGGACGAAGTCCGACAGGAGGGAAACCTGGTTCCGGCCACTCCCGATACCCAACACCGTGAACAGCTTTTTGCCCGTGTCCGGATCCACGGCGGCCAGCCGGCCCTCGCCTGCCTCCTGCACGTAGATCCGGCCGCCGAGTTCCGGCAGGTACCGGATTCGGGACGGCGCGATGTACCGGTCGCCGTGCTTTTTGGGGTCGTACTTTTCCTTCGTGGCCCTGGGGAACCCGATCCACCGCACCGCGTCGGCCGGCACCTCGCCCTTGGCGTCGCCCGGCAGCACCTCGAGCACCGCATAGTTGCCATCGGTAGCCCACAGGGTACCCTCCGGCCCGGGCGTCAGGCTCATTAGCCCAGGGTTCGAGGGGTGGTTCGGCATCTTCGGAGCCACGAACTCCCGCACCAGGGTGGTTCCGTCCGGGGTGATTTCCCGGACCGTGGGCTCACCCAGGAACGTGAACAGGATGTTTCCGTCGGCCGAAACGGCCATACGGCGGGGCCGCTTCCACTCGCCGCTCCCGATCTTCTCCTGTAGGAGGGGCATCCGCTCCAGGTAGTTGCCGTCCGCGTCGAGCACCTGGACGCCATCTTCGCACGCTACGTACAGCCGACCGTTGAGGAACAGGATGTCGCTTGGGTTATGGAACTCCGCGAACTCCTCCCCTCTGGTTGTGGTCACGAGGTTCATGACGATGGGACGGAACTCAAACTTCTTCACCTTGGCCACCTTGGGGAACTTGACCTTCACCTTCAAAGGCTCACCCCGCTTCGATTCCTGGCCGGTGGTGCTCACCGCGGTGACGAAGTAGTAGTAGGTCTTGCCGTCCTCCACCTTGGGGTCGGTCAGCTTGGGCTCCTGGACGGAGCCGAGAAGAGTGCCGGCGGCGTCCGGGGAGTCTGCCCGGTACACGTTGTAGAACGACGCCCCGTCGGCCAGATTCCAACGAAGATGAACCGCCTTGTTGATACGGTCGAGCCGGAACACCAGGTTCGTGGGCGGCTCGATGGGCTTTTGCCCCTTGAGCACCGCCACGGGCGAAGGGTCGGTTTCGGTCCCTCCCACGACCGCCGTCACCTTGTAGGCCACATCCTGGTCCGCAGGGGCGGTCGGGTCCTGGAAGTTGTTCATGGGTCCCTTGTAGATCACCTCCCACTGACCCTCGCCCACCTTGCGGTACACCTTGTATTCCGTAGCCCCCGGCAAGGGCATCCACATGCCCATCGCCCCTGCCGCACCCAGCCTCATCGGGAAATTCGGCATCCAGTTCGGGCCGCCCGCTGCCCACACATCGCCCCCAGCCATCACCACCGCGAGCCACACCAAGACAGCGACCATCCCCCTCGTCCACCGAGCCTTCTTGATCATCGCGCCACTCCGTACCCAAAAGGTGGAATGAAAGAACACTCTCCCCAACGCCGTGGGCCCCCTCACATGATGTCCGTCAACACCTCGACCCGAACATCGGCCATGGCTTCCTTGACCAGGGCACCCAGCCGTTCCTTACGCTTTTCCGCCATGATGATGGACCGGACCCCGCCGATCACCTCGTCGCCCAGATTCTCGCGGGTGCCCGGCTCCGCCGGGTAGTAGCGGTACACCTTGAAAACGTAATACCCTGGGTTCTCCCCCTGGTCGATATACACGGGGTCCAGCACGGTACCGGGCTCCACCGACGCCAAGCCCCCCTGCACCTTACTGACCGGCACGATGCCCACGCGCCCCCCCTTGCTGGCCAGGATCTTGTTCTGTGCCCAGCCCTTGGCCACGATCTCGAAGTCCTCGATCCGAAGCCTCTCCTGCACCTGCCTCAGCCGCTTCTCGGTCTTGACGTAGATCACCCCCAGATCGACCCGGTCGGGCAGGGCATACTTCTCTTGGTGCTCCGCCAGGTACCGGTCCACCTCGTCGTCGGTGACGGTAAGATCTCGGGTCTGTTCCCGAAACCACAGCCGTGCCGCGAACTGTTTGAGCAGGGCGCTCTTCCGGTGCGAGAATGCCTCGTGTTCCCCGAACCGGTCGATGAACAACCGGGTCAAAATCAGATCACGAAACGCGTTTTCGGCAATCGTCGTGATGTCCTTTAGGCTGTGCACCCGCCCCCCCGACCGGGCCATCAGGTCCCGGGCCGTGTAGGCCTGGCCGTCCACCCGGAACACCACCCGGTCGAGATCGTCCACGAACTGCTGGGCCTCGGCCTCCCGGATCAGGAGTTCGGTGTCGGGGGACGAGTCCGCATACTCGAAGGTCTTCTCCCAGCAGTAGTTCTTGGCGTCGGCTTCGACGTAGTCGTCTAGCACGCTTTCCGCTTCGGCCCTCCGAACCTCCTCGGCGCTCTTGCGGTCCTTCACCCAGAAAATGGCCGGGCCCAGCCGCTCGTCCACCACCGGGCTGATCTCCCCCACCGCCATCTCGTCGAACAGCATCCGGATGGTTTCGGGGTAGTACCGGTCGTCGGACCGGGCCACTCCGCCCACCTGCCCCCCCATCTTTGCCGTGAGGCCCTGACTGTACTTTCGGGCTGCCTCCTCGAAAGAGATCTCCCCGTCCACGATGCGACGTCGGAGATCCTCAAGGGCCTGCCGGTCGGCCATCGTGATCTGATACAGGAACACCAGATCCTCGCGCTGGGGGATCTGTTCCATCACCTTCTCGACCGTCATCCTCTTTCGCGCGGCCGGCATCGCCACCCGGGCGTAGTAGGCGTTGTAGTAGTCACGGGCCATCGCCAAAGTGGCGGCCCGCTCGGCATGGGGCAGAAGCTCCGGCGCCCTCTGCTGCACCAAGCGAAAGAGAGCGTGGTTGGTGATGGCTTTCTTGAGGGCCTCTGCGTACCGCCGCCCCGTGACCTCCTCGCGCTCGAGCCCCATCTCGAAGCGAGCCAGGTGCAGGACCTCCTCGCGGTAGATCGGCTCTCCGTCCACCCGGGCCACCACCTCGTCGGGAGCCCCCTTGGCCGCAGCAGCCGCGGGTCGCCCCGCCACGGCGCCCACCAGGGCGACGGCCGCCATCCATTGTAGGAACAACGCAGTGCGTTTCATTCCGCCTCCTCCGACCGACGGCCCAAGACAGGCCCTCGGCCGCACCAAGAGAATGCAATTCTTTTGCCACGAACACCATCCACGGACAGGGGCAGCATTCCTTCTGATTTCAGCCAGATGTGCCCACAGAGGATCTTCGATCCCACCGCCAGGGGTACCGTCGGCGCGAAATCACCCAACTCCATGTGCGTCAAATCACCAACGCCCCCTGAAGTCGGGGTCAGTGAGGCAACAGGATCTCCACCTTTGCCTCCCGCCCGGCCTGCTTCAGGGCCGCCTCAACGGCTCTTTTCAGTTTGATCGCCCGGGCCTTCTGGAACACCTCTTCCCTTACCTCCTCGAAGCTTCGGTTCTCGGGGGGCACGATCTCAGTGACCAGGAACACGTGGTACCCGAACCGCGTCTCCACGACCGGCGTCAGCTCACCCGGTTTGACCGAAAAACACGCCTCGGCCACCTGGGGCGGGAGGTCGTCGCGGGTGCGATACCCGATGAACCCCTGCTGCAGCCGGCTCGCGGGTTCGTCCGAAAACTCCTGCGCAAGAGGGCCGAACCCTTCTCCTTGCTCGTAGCGCCGCCGCACCTCTGCGAGCCGAGCCAACGCGGCCTCCTTGCCCCGGCTCGCAGCCGCCAAGATCTGATAGATCTTCCGCATCTCCGGGTGGACGTACTCCCGGCCTTTTTTGGCGTCGTAATAGGCTCGGGCCTCTTCTTCGGTCACGGTGACGTTGCGGCCGATTACGTTCTCCACGTACCAAGCGTTGGCTAGCTCCCTGCGAATGATGTGGCGGACGTGCCGCTCCTCCATGCCCTGGACGGCCAGTTGTTTCTTGAACTCTTCCTTGCCCCCTACCCGTTCTACGAACGCCCGGAACCTCCGCTCCACCTCCTCGTCGAGCCCTGGAATCTGCTGACGCATGGCCAGGTCGTAGAGCAGCTCTTGTTCGATCAGGCGCTCCATGGCCTTCTCCCGCACCATTGCGTTGTCCACGCCGTGGGCCTGAGAGGCGGGCTCCAGCTCCGCCGCGGTCTGGGCCAGCGCCCTCTCGTACCAGATCTCGCCCACGTCGCGGCCGTTGATCCGAAGAACCGGCGTGTCCGGGTCAAGGGGGGGAGCCTTTGTCTCCCCGGAGGTCTCGGCCGGTGACGCATCGCCCGTAGCCATCGCCGGACGGCCGGGGACCAAGAAAGCGAGTGCAACAACCGCTGCGCAAACGACGAGCTTTCGGATCATCTCTTCCGCTCCTCACTCAATCCACCAGAAGGTCCCAAGGGGTGTCTGCGAGCAGACTCCGCCGAACCGCCTCCCGAAGATCGAGATCCATGAGGTCAATGGGGTTGTAGTCGTCGGTCAGCAGGGGGGCTGAAACCATTCCCGACCGCGCCGAAACCCGCCGGGTCCAAAAACCGACCAGCCCCCGGCGGGCCATGGGATGTATCGGTACCCTCCCCAACACGTCGGCACCGACGGGAGTCGGCGGGCCGTCGTAGGCGACGATCACCACGTTGCCGTGGACCCCGGCGGCCGGCTGGAACGTGGGGTACAGATCCACGTTGTCGAAGATCTCGAGCAGGGTTCGAACCACGGCCGCGGTCCCCCCCCTCTCCAGATCCATGCGGCCGTGGAAGTTCAAGGCAAGCACGCCCCGCTCGGACAGGCGGACTTTGGCGGCGCGGAACGCTTCGAGACTCACCATGTGGGCCGGCACACCGTCGCCGTTGAACACGTCGATCAGTACGTAGTCGTAGCGCTTTCCCGGACGCGCCAGGTGGATCCGCGCGTCCTCCACGTACACGGCACCCTTCGCCCGGAAGCCGAAAAACCGTCGCGCTGCGTCCAAGACGTTGGGATCGATCTCGACCACATCGGTCAAGATTCCCCG
>JAADGT010000375.1:0-1418 GCA_013152215.1 Deltaproteobacteria bacterium | reverse complement strand
GCCGCCGGGGCGGACCGCCGGCGGCACAAGGGCCAGGAGGTAGAGGTACTCGTAGGTAGGCAGGCCGGTGGTCCGATCCACCCCCCCCTGGATCAGGCCGTCGATCGTGAGCTCCCGTACCCGCAGGCTCTGGTAGCGGTAGTCGATGACCCGGACGTCTCCGTACAGGCCGCTTCGGGCGTGGACCAGGGTCGCCACCGTCCCGGAGGGAAGCTCTCGGCTGAGCCCAACCTCTGCTCCAAACGATGGTCCCGCGAGCGCAAGCACGGCCAGCAGCCCGAGGGCGCCCCCTTTCAACCAACGGCGGGTCAAGAAAAAGTGGATCGCCGAGACAGCCAACAGCACCGCGCCGACCACGGCGAAGATCTTCGACACTCCCCACAGGCCGATCAACACGAAGCCGGTGAGCACGGTGCCAAAGACGCTGCCCAAGGTGGATAGGGCGTACACCCCTCCTGCCGTCCGTCCCACCCGCTCGACCCGACGGGCGGCGAGCCGGATCACCCCGGGGGAGACGCACCCCAGAAACAAGAGGGGGAGGCCGAACAGGGCCGCCGAGGAGAGGAGCGTCCCGCCCCTCAAGCCGAACCCCACCCCCCACTTCAGGACGGCCGACTTGACCGGCGCCACTCCGAGCAACGCCGCCCCTGCCGCCGCGATCAACCAGAACAACACATCGGCGCTGGCGGTTCGGTCCGTGAGATACCCCCCCAACGCATACCCTGCGGCCAACGCCACCATGGCCACCGCGATCTGGGCGGTCCACACGAAAAGTCCCACACCGAACAGGGGTCCCAGCACCCGAGCCCCAAGAATCTCGACCACCATGATCATGGCCCCGCACACGAAGGCCGTGAAATAGAGAAACCACAGCGGGGAACCGGTCTCGCGATTCTCCCATCGCTCGTCCCCGCCCCATTTTCTCGGGTCCGCGACCTTCATATCCGGCACCTCACGCACGAACTCGTTGAATCGCCCCCTCCCTGTGGCCGTTACCCGCAAGTGCCACCCACTTCGCCACACGTTCGCTATCCACTCCCGGTGATCGCGCGATGATACGCCCAAGCCCGGGGACCCACAATATGTGTTTTCGCTCACATGATGAGTGAAAAGACGCGGCTTGAGGGGAAACTGTGGGAACGAGGGATCCGTGACGAGTGAGGCAGTGACGGGTGGCGGTGGCGTGTTGGGACCGGTTGGGCGTTCCTTGTTCCTTGGCGAGCCCCCCAGCCTCTGCGCCACGATTGACGGCGGCTCACCCCTGACGAACAACAAACGACCAAGGGCACTCGATGCGGTGACGGCGGTCACGCCACGCGGCGCTTGAGCTCTTCGGCGACCCCTTCGTATGGAGAGAATCCGGTGCTCCATATGCCGAGGCACCCGCCCGCCCGTACTCCTCGCGGTGCACCAAGGTC
>JAADGT010000368.1 GCA_013152215.1 Deltaproteobacteria bacterium | reverse complement strand
CTGGAGAGCCGTGTGCGGCTCCTCAACTCGCCGCGCGGCGCCTCCAACGCTCGCACCGTGAAATCGCTCGTGTCGACCGGTCTGTCCTGAAGCCACCTCTGATGCCCGTGCCTGCGCGGCGAATCCCATGCCCGGCTTCGCGCGCGGCCGGAAGCAGACCCCATGCCCCCACCACCGAAGCTGCGCGGGGATCGGTGCAAGTTCCTCCTCCGCCAGGCCGCCTCGCGGCCTACCGGAGCCGACTCTGAAAACTGGCCCCTGAACCGTGGGTTCCTTGCCCCGCCCCCGGAAAACGTGCCCGTTTTGGGGAAAGGCGCGAGTCTAACAGCGCTCCGACCGGGCCGTAAAGCAGAGGCCATGGCTTTGACAGACCGGAAAGCCCGGTGGTATCTAGCCTCGGCCGACAGCCCCACCAGAGTCTGCTCACCCCATCTACGGAGGAACTCCATGAAGATCGCAATCAGCGGCAAGGGCGGCGTGGGCAAGACCACCCTCGCCGGCTGCCTCGCTCGGCACCTCGCCGACCAGGGCCAGACGGTGCTCGCCATCGACGCGGATCCAGACTCGAACCTTCCCTCGGCCGTGGGGGTGCCGCCCGAGCGGCTCGGCGAGGTGCAGCCCCTGGCCGCCATGAAGGACCTGGTGGCCGAGCGCACGGGCGCCCAACCCGGCACCATGGGCGGCATGTTCAAGCTCAATCCCAAGGTCGACGATATCCCGGACCGGTTCTGCCTCGAGCACAACGGGGTGAAGCTCCTCACCCTCGGCACGGTGCCCAAGGGCGGTGGAGGGTGCCTGTGCCCCGAGAGCACCTTGCTCCGGGTCCTGATGCGCCACCTGATGGTGCGCCGGGGCGAGACCGTGATCGTGGACATGGAGGCCGGGCTCGAGCACCTGGCCCGGGGCAGCACCGAGAGCATGGACGCGTTCGTGGTGGTGGTGGAACCCGGTCAGCGGGCCATCCAGACCGCCCACCAGATCCGTCGCCTCGCCTCGGACCTGGGGATCCGTCGGGTGATGGTGGTGGGGAACAAGATCCGCGACCCGGAGGACCAGGAGGTGATCACGAAAGGGGTCGCCCCGATGCAGGTCCTGGGGCATCTGCGTCTTCGCGACTCGATCCGGCAGGCGGATCGCGAGGGGGTGAGCCCCTACGACCTCGACCCCTCCCTCCGGGACGAGGTGGCCGGTATCTACGAGGCCCTGTGCCGGGTCGCGGATTGACGCCGGCCCCAGCAGCACACAATAGAACAGGGGCAGGCCTGCGGGCCTGCCCCTGTCGCGTTGTCGACGACGCTCCTCGCGGAGCCCCTACTCGGAGGAGGCTGCCTCCGCCTCCTGCTCTCCGTCGCCGGCGTAGGGGCCGTCCACCAGCTCCAACAGGCTCACGGGCGCGTTGTCACCCCGACGGTACCCCAGCTTCACGATCCGAGTGTACCCGCCCGGCCGGTCCTGGTAACGGGGGGCCACCACCTCGAACAGGCGCGCCACCGCGTCGCGGCCGCGCACGTAGGCGAGGGCCTGGCGGCGGGCATGGAGCGTACCCTGGCGCGCCAGGGTGATCAGCTTCTCGGCGACCCTGCGGGCCTCCTTTGCCTTCGCGTCCGTGGTCTGGACCCTCCCGTGCTCGATCAGGGAGGTCACGAGATTCCGAAGCATCGCCTTGCGATGGGCGGTGTCCCGGCCCAGCTTGCGGCCCGACTTGCGATGACGCATGGTCTAACCCCTTTTGTCCGTGGAATCAGGCGTCTTCCTCCAGGGCCCCCTCCTCGGGCGGAGTCCAGCCCGGGAGGCTCATCCCCAGATGCAGATTCATGGTGGCCAGCACGTCCTTGATCTCGTTGAGGGACTTCCGGCCGAAGTTCTTGGTCTTGAGCATCTCGGCGTCGGTCTTCTGCACGAGCTCGCCGATGTACCGGATGTTGGCGGCCTTCAGGCAGTTGGCGGCCCGCACCGACAGCTCCAGCTCGCTCACCTTGCGGTCGAGGTTCGGGTTGTAGGCGTACCCTTCCTCCGCCCCCTCGGTGCCCTCGGTGTGCGCAGCCGGCTTCTCGTCTTCGTCGAAGTTGATGAAGACCTGAACCTGCTCCTTGAGGATCTTGGCGGCGTACCCCACGGCGTCGGCCGGGGGCACGCTTCCGTCGGTCCACACCTCCAGGACCAGCTTGTCGTAGTCGGTTCGCTGCCCCACCCGGGCCTGCTCCACCCGGAAGTTCACCTTCTCGATGGGGCTGAACACCGCGTCCATGGCGATCCAGCCGATGGGCATGTCCTCGTCGCGCATCCGGTCGGCCGTCACGTAACCCTTGCCCACCTTGACCACCATCTCGGCGTCGAGCACCGCTCCCTCCGACAGGGTGGCGATCCGGTGGTCGGGGTTGAGCACCTCCAGGGTGCTGCCCACCTCCAGGTCCCCGGCCGTGACCTCGCCCGGGCCCGTGCGTTTCACGCGGATCCGCTTGGGCTTGTCGGTGTGGGCCCGGAACCGCACCTCCTTGAGGTTCAGGATGATGTCGGTCACATCCTCTTTCACCCCGGGGATGGTGCTGAACTCGTGGGGCACCCCTTCAAAGCGCACCTGACAGATCGCGGCCCCCTGGAGACTGGAGAGGAGCACCCGGCGCAGGGAGTTGCCCAGGGTGGTCCCGAACCCCCGCTCCAACGGCTCCGCCACGAACTTCCCATAGCGGTCGGTGAGGGTCGCCTCGTCCGCCTCGATCCGTTTCGGTCGAATCAGCTCTTGCCAGTTCCGTTCCCTCAAGATATTCACCCTCCGCAGCTACCCCAGGCAACGCCCTAGGCGGGCCCCTACTTGGAGTACAGCTCCACGATGAGGTGCTCTTCGATCGGAAGCGTGATGTCCTCGCGCTCCGGCCACTCCTTCACCGTGCCCTGGAACGCCTTCGGGTCCACCTCTACCCACCGGGCCGTGCCCCGGCTCCCCAGCGCCTCCAAGGACTCCTGGATCGCCGGGATCTTCCGGCTCTTCTCCCGCACCGTCACCACGTCTCCGGGCTTGGTCTGGAACGAGGGGATGTTCACCTTGCGGCCGTTCACCTCGAAGTGCCCGTGCCGCACGAGCTGCCGCGCCTGGTTCCGAGAGACGGCGAACCCCATCCGGTACACCACGTTGTCGAGCCGGCACTCCAGGAGCCGCAGCAGGTTCTCACCCGTGACGCCCTTGCGCCGGTCCGCCTCCTGGAAGTACCGGCGGAACTGGCCCTCGAGCACGCCGTAGATCCGGCGCACCTTCTGCTTCTCCCGCAGCTGCCGGCCGTACTCGGTCACCTTCTGGCGACCCTGGCCGTGCTGGCCCGGGGGATAGTTCCGGCGCTCCACGGCGCACTTGTCGGTGTAGCACCGGTCGCCCTTCAGAAACAGCTTCATGCGTTCACGCCGGCACAGCCGGCAGACCGCTCCGCGATACCTGGCCAAGATGGATCCTCCTCTGGGTTCCTACGCGATCACACCCGGCGCCGCTTCGGCGGCCGGCACCCGTTGTGCGGAATCGGGGTCACGTCCTTGATGGAAGTGATGTTCAGGCCGGCGGCCGCCAGGGCCCGCACCGCGGCCTCCCGGCCGGAACCGGGCCCCTTCACCAACACGGCGATATTGCGCACCCCGTGCTCCATGGCCTTTTCGGCCGCGTCCCGGGCAGCGAGCTGAGCGGCGAACGGGGTGCTCTTGCGCGACCCCTTGAACCCCGCCACACCGGCGTTGGACCAGGCGATCGTGGCCCCGCTCGGGTCCGTGATCGTGATGATGGTGTTGTTGAACGTGCTCTGGATGTGCGCCACCGCGTCCCGGATGTTCTTCCGGACCTTCTTGGTGCGCCGACTCGATCCCTTTGCCATGGGTCCTCCGTTCGGTTCCTAAGGGGCGTCCGGGCCGACTAGCGGCGACGAGGGCCCTTGCGGGTCCGGGCGTTGGTACGGGTGCGCTGCCCCCGCACCGGCAGACCGCGCCGATGGCGCAGGCCCCGGTAGCACCCCAGGTCCATCAGGCGCTTCACGTTGCCCAGCACCTCCCGCCGCAGGTCGCCCTCCACCTTGTACTTCGCGTCGATGATCCGCCGGATCCGGTTGACCTCTTCGTCGTCGAGTTGGTCGGTCTTCTTGTTGACGTCGACCTCGGCCTCCTGAAGGATCTTCTGGGCGCTTGTACGCCCGATGCCGTAGATATAGGTCAGCGCAATCTCGATCCGCTTGTTCTTCGGCAGATCCACACCAGCAATACGTGCCACAGGTCAACCTCCTTCAGCCCTGACGCTGCTTGTGCCGCGGGTTCTCGCACACCACGCGCACCACGCCTTTGCGCTTGATGATCTTGCACTTGTCGCAGATCCGCTTCACCGACGGTCGCACTTTCATTAGCCTCTCCTTGGTCCAGGCTATTTCTTGCGATAGATGATCCGGCCGCGGCTGAGGTCGTAGGGCGACAGCTCCACCGTGACCCGGTCGCCCGGAAGGATACGGATGAAGTACTTGCGCATCTTTCCCGACACGTGGGCCAGCACCTTGTGGCCGTTGTCAAGCTCCACCCGAAACATCGCGTTCGGCAACGGCTCCACCACCGTGCCCTCGACCTCGATCGCCTCTTCCTTCGCCATGGCCGTTCGCCCTCGCTACGTCAACCGCGTCAACACCAACGGGCCCTGCTCCGTGATCGCCACGGTGTGCTCCGCATGGGCCGCGAGACTCCCATCCCGGGTGCGGGCCGTCCAGCCGTCACGGTCCACGACCACCCCCACCCCCCCATCGTTGATCATCGGCTCCAGGGCCAGCACCATGCCCGGCCGCAGCCGTACCCCGGAGCCCCGGGTGCCGAAGTTGGGCACCTGCGGCTCCTCGTGGAGCGACCGCCCGATGCCGTGACCCACGAACTCCCGAACAACGGAGAACCCGGCGGCCTCGACCACCTCTTGGATGGCGGCCGAGATGTCCCCCACCCGTCGGCCGGGTCGGGCCTCGCGGATGCCGGCCTCCAGGGCCTCCTCGGCCACCCGAATCAAGCGCTCGGCCCGGGGCGAGCCCCGGCCCACGCACACGCTGAACGCCGCGTCGCCGTAGAACCCGTCGGCCACCACCCCGAAGTCCACGCTGAGCAGGTCCCCGTCCCGCAGCACCCGGGAAGGGCTCGGGATGCCGTGGACCACCTCGTCGTTGATCGAGGTGCACAGCACGCATGGGAACCCTTCGCCCCTGGGGTTCGGCACCCCTTGGAATGCCGCCTTGACCCCCCTTCGGTGGATCTCCTCCCGGGCCAGGGTCTCCAGGTCCCAGGTGCTCACCCCCGGCTTGGCCGCCTGCCTCACCGCCGCCAGGATCTCGGCCACGATCCGGTTGGCCCGCCCCATGGCCCGGATCTCGGCCCGGGATTTCAGGACGATCAAGCCCCCAGGACCCCCTCGATCCGCGCGTAGATCTCGTCCACGCTGCCCTGGCCGGGGATCCGGCGCAGCAGACCCGCCTTTTCGTAGTACTCCACGAGGGGTGCGGTCTGGTCGTGGTAGACCTTCAACCGGGCGCGGATCGTCTCCTCCCGGTCGTCGTCTCGCTGGTACAGCTCACCGCCGCACTTGTCGCACACGCCCTCTGCCTTGGGGGGTGAGAACTTCACGTGGTACATGGCGCCGCAGCCCCGGCAGGTCCGCCGGCCCGTGAGCCGCTCCACCAGCTCCTCGTCCGGCACCTCGATGCTCACCACGTGGTCGATGGCCTGGCCCAGGTTCGCCAGGACCCGGTTCAGCGCGTCGGCCTGGGCCACGGTCCGGGGAAACCCGTCCAGGATGAACCCCTTGGCGCAGTCGGCCTCCTGGAGCCGCTCCTCGATGATCCCGATCACCACCTCGTCGGGCACCAGCTTGCCCGCGTCCATATACTCCTTGGCCTTCTTCCCCAGATCCGTGCCGTCGCGGACGGCCGCCCGCAGGATATCGCCGGTGGAGATCTGGGGAATCCCGTACCGCTCGATCAGTCGCTTGGCCTGGGTTCCCTTGCCCGCCCCCGGGGGGCCCAAAAGGATCAGCCGCATCGATTCTCCCTCCTCTCCCGAAGAAAACCGCGAACCCCGCCGGGCCGCGCGCCTACCGGCGCCCGCGGATCCGGCGGCCTCCCATGAGCCCTTCGTACTGCCGCGCGATCAGGTGGGTCTCGATCTGGGCCACCGTGTCTAGGGCCACGCCCACCACGATCAGCAGCCCCGTGCCCCCGAAGTAGAACGGCACCCCGAACCGGCTGATCAGGATGGTCGGCAGCACGCAGATGGCGCTCACGTACAGGGCACCCCAGAAGGTCAGCCGCGACAGCACCTTGTCGATGTACTCCGCGGTGCGCTGCCCCGGCCGGATCCCCGGGATGTACCCCCCGTACTTCTTCAGGTTGTCCGCCACGTCCACCGGGTTGAAGGTCACCGCGGTGTAAAAGTAAGCGAAGAAGAAAATCAAGATCACATACAGCACGTCGTGGAGCCAGTTGCCCGGCGCCATCCACTGGGTGGCCGTCTGCACCCAGGGGTGGTCGATGAACTGCCCCACCGTGGTGGGGAACATCAGGAGCGACGAGGCGAAGATCGGCGGGATCACCCCGGCCGTGTTCACCTTCAGGGGCAGGTGGCTGGCCTGGCCGCCGTACACCCGCCGGCCCACCACCCGCTTCGCGTACTGGATCGGGATGCGCCGGTGGGCCCGCTCCACCCACACGATGAAGAACACCACCGCCACCATGACCGCCACCAGCAGCAGCACCACGAACAGGTTGAGCTGCCCGGCCTTCATCAGCTTGAAGGTGTTGACCACGGCGCCGGGCATGCCCGCCACGATGCCCGCGAAGATGATCAGGCTGATGCCGTTGCCGATGCCCCGCTCCGTGATCTGCTCCCCCAGCCACATGATGAACGCCGTGCCCGCGGTCAGGGTCACCACGGTCATCAAGCGGAACCCCCACCCCGGCCACAGCACCACGCTGGCCCCGCTCGGGCCGGCCATGCCCTCGAGGCCCAGGGCCATGCCGAACCCCTGGATCAGGGTCAGGGCCACCGTGCCGTAGCGGGTGTACTGGGTGATCTTCCGCCGGCCCTGCTCCCCCTCCTTCGAGAGCTTCTCCAGGGTGGGGCTCACCACCGTCAGGAGCTGCAGGATAATCGAGGCGCTGATGTAGGGCATGATGCCCAGGGCGAACACGCTCATGCGCCGCAGCGCCCCGCCCGCGAACATGTCGATCAGCCCGAAGATGCTCCCCTGGCCCCGGTTGAAGAACTCGGCGAGGGCTGCCGCGTCGATGCCGGGCACCGGCACGTGGGCCCCGATCCGGTACACCCCCAGCAGCAGGAAGGTGACAAGCAGCCGGCGTTTGAGTTCCGGAACCTTTGCGAGCCCCTGCCACTCGCCAGCCAACCTAGACCTCCTTCACCTGGCCGCCGGCCGCCTCGATCTTCTCCCGTGCGCCCTTGCTGACCCGGTGAGCCACGACCACCAGTCGCCGCTCCAGCTCGCCCTTGCCCAGGATCTTCACCCCGTCCTTGATCTTCTTGATCAGCCCCTGTTCCAGCAGGAGCGCCGGCGTCACCTCGGTCCCGTCCTCGAACCGGTTCAGGTCGCGGACGTTGACGTACGCGAACTCCTTGCGGAACGGGTTGCGGAACCCCACCTTGGGCAGCCGCCGTTGCAGCGGCATCTGGCCGCCCTCGAACCCCCGCTTCACCGTGTTGCGGGCCTTCTGCCCCTTCTGGCCCCGGCCCGAGGTCTTGCCCCAGCCCGACCCGTGGCCCCGGCCCACCCGTTTGCGCTTCGTGACCGCCCCTTTGGGCCGTCGGATGTCATGGAGTCGCATGGCGTGTTCCCCTCTTCAGCGTTCGAGTCAAGCGCGGATCTCGTCGAGGCTCTTGCCCCGCCGCTCCGCGATCTCCCGGGGATCCCGCAGCCGCATCAGGCCGTCCATGGTGGCGCGCACCACGTTGTGGGGGTTGTTCGTGCCGATGCACTTGGTCAGCACGTCCCGCACCCCGGCCGATTCCAGAACGGCGCGGGCCGCGCCGCCGGCGATCACGCCCGTACCGGGGGCGGCGGGCTTCATCACCACCTTGGCGGCGCCGAACTCCCCCACGATCTCGTGGGGCAGGGTCCCGTTGATCACCGGGATCTCCTTGAGTTCCCGCTTCGCCTTGTCCACGGCCTTGCGGATCGCCTCGGGCACCTCCTTGGCCTTGCCGAGGCCGATGCCCACCTTTCCGTTCTGGTTGCCCACCACCACCAGGGCGCTGAACGAGAACCGCCGTCCGCCCTTCACCACCTTGGCGACCCGGTTCAGGAAAACAAGGCGGTCCGTGAACTCCTGGTCCCTGGCCTCGAGGCCCTTGCCGATCTTGCTCAAGGATCTTCCCTCCTCACTGGGGCCCAACGCGTCAGAACCGGAGCCCGGCTTCCCGGGCCGCCTCGGCCAACGCCTTGACCTTGCCGTGGTACAGGTAGCCGTTCCGATCGAACACGACCCGGTTGATGTCCCGGGCCAAGGCCTTGCGCCCGATCGCCAACCCCACCGCCCGGGCCGCCTCGATGTTGCCGGTGGCCTTCAGGTCTCCACGCAGGTCACGGCCCACGGTGGAGGCCGCCACCAGGGTGCGGCCGGTGGTGTCGTCGATGATCTGAGCGTAGATGTGCTTCAGGCTCTTGTAAACGGTCAGCCGGGGGCGCTGCGACGTGCCCCGGATCTTCTTTCGAACCCGCTTCTTCCGGGCTACCCGGGCCCGGCGCTTCGCTTCCAATCGGTTCATGGCGGTCGGCTCCTCACGGCGCGCGCCCGGGGGTTACCGTGCCCCGGACTTCCCTTCCTTGCGAACGATGTGCTCCCCGACGTACTGGATCCCCGTGCCCTTGTAGGGTTCGGGCGGCTTTACGGCCCGGATCTCGGCCGCCACCTGGCCCACCCGCTGGCGGTCGATGCCGCTCACCGACACGATGCGCTGGTCCTTGACCTCGATCGTCACGTCCTTGGGCACGGGGTACTCCACCGGGTGCGAGAACCCCAGGTTCATCACCAGGGTGCTCCCCTGCAGGTTGGCCCGGTACCCCACCCCCTTGATCTCCAGCTCCTTGCGAAACCCCTCGGTCACGCCCGTCACCAGGTTCTGCACCACGCTGCGCGTGGTCCCGTGGAGGGACCGGCTGCGACGGCCGTCGTCGGGCCGGGTCACCCGGATCTCGCCGTCCGCGATCTCCAGGCCGATCCCCTCCGGGATCCGGGCGTTCAGGGTCCCCTTGGGGCCCTTCACGCTCAGCTCCGGCGGGTCGAACCGTACCTCCACGCCCTTGGGGATCACCACGGGCTTCTTTCCGATTCTCGACATCGGTTCCTCTCTCCCCGGCTTACCAGACTTCGCAGATCACCTCGCCCCCCACCCCCAGGGCTCGGGCCTTCCGGTCCGTGAGAACCCCCTTGGAGGTGGAGACGATGACCGTGCCGTATCCGCTCCGGGCCTTGGGAAGCTCGTCCTTGCCCACGTACACCCGGCGGCCAGGCTTGCTCAGGCGACGCAGGGCCTCGATCACGGGGGCACCCTGGCTGTCGTACTTCAGGCGGGCGATCAACACCCCCTGCTTCCCGTCGTCCTCGTAGTCCACCCCGGCCAGGTAGCCCTCCTCCACCAGGATGTCCAGGATGGCCCGCTTGATCCGGGAGGCGGGAATCGTCACGACTTCCCGGCCGGCCATCAGGCCGTTTCGGATCCGCGTGAGCATGTCCGCGATGGGATCGGTCATGGACATTACCGTCGTCTCCTTGCCGAAGCTACCAACTGGCCTTCGTAACGCCGGGCAGAAGCCCCTCGTGGGCGAACTTGCGCAGGCACACCCGGCAGAGCTGAAACTTCCGATAGTACCCCCGGGGCCTTCCGCACACCCGGCACCGGTTCCGGTAGCGAACCCGGAACTTGGGCATCTTCTTCTGCTTTTCCATCTTCGCTTTGGTCGCCACGGTACCCTCTCCTCAACCGGATCAGTTGCGGAACGGCATGCCGAGTTCCCGCAGAAGCTCCTTGGCTTCCTCGTCGGTCTCGGCGGTGGTGGCGATGGAGACGTTCATCCCCTTCACCTTCTCCACCTTTTCCAGATCCACCTCGGGGAAAATCACGTGCTCCGCGATCCCCAGCGTGTAGTTGCCCCGACCGTCGAAGCCCTTGCCCGACACGCCCTTGAAGTCCCGGACCCGGGGCAGGGCCACGTTGATCATGCGATCCAGGAACTCGTACATCCGGTCGCCCCGCAGGGTCACCCGGCACCCCACCGGCATGCCCTGACGCAGGTGGAAGTTCGCGATGGACCTGCGCGCCCGGGTCACCACGGGCCGCTGCCCGGTGATCAACGCCAGGTCCTCCACCAGCTGGTCGAGGAGTTTCGGATTGTCCTTGGCCTCGCCGGCGCCGATGTTCACCACCACCTTCTCGATCCGGGGCACCTGCATCACGTTGGCGTACCCGAACTTCTTCATCAGGTGGGGGATCACCTCCTGCCGGTAACGCTGCTTCAGTCTCGCCATGGCTACCCTTTGTTCGCCCTCGGTCGTGGCCGCGGTCACTTGTCGAACACCTCGCCGCACCGCTTGCAGGCGCGGACCTTGCGGCCGTCGTCCAGTACCTGGAATCCCACCCGCACCGGCCGGTCGCACTTCTCGCACACCAGGGCCAGGTTCGAGAGGTGAATGGGCGCCTCCTTCTCGAGGATGCCGCCCTGGCTGGTGGCGTTGGGCTTCAGGTGCCGCTTCACCAGGTTCACCTTCTCAACCAGGGCCCGGTCCCGGTCCCGGAGCACCCGCAGCACCTTGCCGCGCTTGCCCCGCTCGTTGCCGGCCGTGACCTCCACCATGTCGTTGCGCTTGATCTTTGCTCCCATGCCGAGGCTCCTTCTCGCGGACCGCGTGATCACAGGACTTCGGGCGCGAGGGAGATGATCTTCATGAAGTTCTTCGCCCGCAGCTCCCTCGCCACCGGCCCGAACACACGGGTCCCGATGGGCTCTCCGTCCTTGTTGATCAGCACGGCCGCGTTGTCGTCGAACCGGATGTAGCTGCCGTCGGGCCGACGCACGGGCTTGCGGGTGCGCACCACCACCGCCCGCATCACGGAGCCCTTGGGCACCTTGCTGTTCGGGATGGCCTCCCGCACCGAAACCGTGATGATGTCGCCCACGCTCGCGTACTTGCGCTTGGAACCGCCGGCGATCCGGATGCAGTACACCTTTTTCGCACCCGAGTTGTCGGCCACGTTCAGAACCGTCTCCTGCTGGACCATCGCCCGCTCTCCTTCACCACCGGCACAGCCGGTCTACACCGCCCGTTCCAGGATCTGCTTCACCCGAAACCGCTTGCGACGGCTCAACGGACGGGTCTCCTCGATGAGCACCTTGTCGCCCACCCGGCACTCCTCGGCCTCGTCGTGGGCCAGGTACTTCTTGGACCGCAGCACGAACTTCCCGTAGTTCGGGTGGGGCCGCCGGCCCTCCACCCGGACCGTCACGGTCTTCTGCATCCGGTCGCTGACCACGACCCCGACGAACCGTTTCCGGTGTCCCCGCGTCTTCTCTGCCATTTCGGGACCTCTCATTCGCTGACCTCGGCGCCCCGTCGCTCGCGGAGCACCGTCAGAATCCGGGCGATCTCCCGCTTCACCTGCCGGATCCGCGCCGTGTTCTCCAACTGCCGCATCGCATGCTGGAACCGCAGATTGAACAGCTCCTGCCGGAGCTCCTGCTCCCTGGCCCGGAGCTCGGCGTCCGAGAGTTCCCGGAGCTCCTTAGCGCTCATAGACGTCCTCCCTGGTGATGATGCGGGTCTTGATCGGGAGCTTGTACTGGGCCAGCCGCAGGGCCGACCGGGCCAGCTCCTCGCTCACCCCACGCACCTCGTAGAGGATGCGGCCCGGCTTCACCACGGCCACCCACCCCTCCGGGGAGCCCTTTCCCTTCCCCATCCGGGTCTCCAGGGGCTTCTTGGTGATCGGCTTGTCCGGGAAGATCCGGATCCACACCCGGCCGCCCCGCTTGATGTGCCGGGTGATGGCGATCCGGGCCGCCTCGATCTGCCGGTTGGTGACCCACCCGTTGCCCACCGCCTGGAGCGCGAAGTCGCCGAAGTTGATCCGGGACCCCCGGTAGGCCACCCCCTTGCGCCGCCCGCGGTGCTGCTTGCGCCATTTGGTCGACTTGGGCATCAACATGATCAGCTTCCCCTTGCCAACTTCGGCCCGTCGGCGTCGGTGAGGAGCTCACCCTTGAAGATGATCACCTTCACCCCGATCACGCCGTAGGTCGTGAAACTCTCGGCAAACCCGTAGTCGATGTCGGCCCGGAGGGTGTGCAGGGGCACCCGGCCCTCCCGGTACCACTCGGTGCGCGCGATCTCGGCGCCGCCCAGCCGGCCGGCACAGGCCACCCGGATGCCCTCGGCCCCGAGCTTCATGGCCGCGTTCACCGCCCGCTTCATGGCCCGCCGGAAGCTGACCCGCCGCCGGAGCTGATCGGCGATGTTCTCGGCCACCAGCTGGGCGTCGAGCTCGGGCCGCTTGATCTCGCGCACGTTGATGAACACCTCGCGGCCGGTCTTCCGAGCCAGGAGCTTGCGCAGCCGCTCGATCTCGGAGCCCTTCTTCCCGATCACGATACCCGGCCGGGCCGTGTGGATCTCGAGCAGGATCTTGTTGGCCACCCGCTCGATCTCCACCCGCGACACCCCGGCGTCCTGGAGCTCGTCCTTGAGAAGGCGCCGGATCTCGAAGTCCTCGTGGAGGGTGGCGGCGTAATCCTTCTCGCGGTACCACCGGCTCAACCACGGCTTGTTGATGCCGACCCGAAACCCATAGGGATGGACTTTCTGACCCACCGAAACCCTCCTCTACCGTTCTTCGAGAACCACCGCCACGTGGCTGGTGCGTTTCATGATGGGGGTGGCCCGTCCCCGGGCCCGGGGACGCCACCGCTTCAGGGTGGGCCCCTCGTCCACCCGGATCTCCCGCACCCACAGCTGGTCGATGTCCAGGCCGTGGTTGTTCTCGGCGTTGGCCACGGCCGACTCGATCACCTTGCGCACCGGCAGGCTGGCCCGACGAGGGGTGAACCGCAGGATCCGGATCGCCTCCTCCACCCGCCGTCCCCGGACCAGGTCGGCCACCAGCCGCACCTTCCGGGGGGACATCCGCAGATACCGCAACGTCGCCTTCGCTTCCATCGAGATCCTCCCGCCGGATCAGCGGCGCTTGCCCTTGCCTTCGCCCTTGATGTGGGAGCGGAAGGTCCGCGTCGGCGCGAACTCGCCGAGCTTGTGGCCCACCATGTTCTCCGTCACATAGACCGGGACGAACGTCTTGCCGTTGTGCACCGCCAAGGTCAGCCCGATGAAGTCCGGGGTGATCGTGGACCGACGGGACCACGTCTTGATCACGCGCCGGTCCCCGCTTTGCTTCGCGGCCAGCACCTTCTTCAGCAGATGGTCGTCAACGAACGGGCCTTTCTTCAGGGAACGAGCCATGGATCAAGCTCCTACTTCCGCCGCCGGATGATGAACGGGTCACTGGTTCGGTTCTTCCGCGTCTTCTTGCCTTTGGTGGGCACGCCCCACGGGGTGACCGGGTGCCGCCCGCCGGAGGTGCGGCCCTCGCCGCCGCCGTGGGGATGGTCCACCGGGTTCATGGCCACGCCCCGAACCGTGGGCCGGATCCCGAGCCAGCGGGAACGGCCGGCCTTGCCCAGCTTGATGTTCTCGTGGTCCTCGTTGCCCACCTGCCCCACCGTGGCGTAGCACTCCATCCGCACCCGCCGCACCTCGCCCGACGGAAGCCGCAGGGTGGCGTAGTCCCCCTCCTTGGCCAGCAGCTGGGCGTAGGTGCCGGCGCTGCGAACGATCTGCCCGCCCTTGCCCGGCTTGAGCTCCACGTTGTGCACCAGGGTGCCCAGCGGGATGTCGGAAAGGGGCAGGGCGTTGCCCGGCCGGATCTCCGAGCCCGGGCCCGCCTGGATGGGGTCGCCCACCTTCAGGTCCTTGGGGGCCAGGATGTAGCGCTTCTCGCCGTCCGCATAGGTCAGCAGGGCCACCCGGGCGCTCCGGTTCGGGTCGTACTCGATCGAGGTGACCCGGGCCGGGATGCCGCGCTTGTCCCGCTTGAAGTCGATGACCCGGTACCGCCGCTTGTGGCCGCCGCCGATGTGCCGGCAGGTCACCCGGCCCAGGTTGTTGCGACCGCCGCTCTTCTTGAGCGGCCGCAGCAGCGACTTCTCCGGCTCGGACCGGGTGATCTCGTCGAAGGCCGAAACCGTCATGAACCGGCGGCCCGCGGAGGTGGGTCGAAACCGTTTGATTGCCATTGTCTATCCCCTCGCGCGCTCGAACGCCTACGGGCCTACACGCCCTCGAACAGCTCGATGTGTTCGCCCTCGTGAAGGGTCACGTAGGCCTTCTTCCAGTTTTTCCGGCGGCCCACGAACCGACCCACCCGGGCCTGCTTGCCCCGGACGATCACGGTGCGCACGTCCTTGACCTTCACGGAGAAGATCTTCTCGACCGCGCCCTTGATCTCGGGCTTCGTGGCCTTGGGGTCCACCTCGAACACCACGGTGTTGGCCTCCTCCCGCAGCAGGGTGGACTTCTCGGTGATCACCGGACGCCGGAGGATGTCGTAGTGGCTCCTGGCCATGATCACACCCTCTCCTGGATCCGCTCCAGCGCCCCCTGGAGGAGCACGAGCTTCTCGAAGCACAACACGTCGTACACGTTGAGGCCCTCGACCCGGAGCACCTTCACCTTGGGCAGGTTTCGGGCCGACTTCTCCAGCACCTCGTCCCGCTCCGGCACCACGATCAGGGCGTTGTCGATCCCCATGCCCTTGAGCTTGGCGGCCAGGGCCTTGGTGCTGATCTCGGTGAGCCCCAGGCCGTCCACCACCACCAGCTCGCCGTCCCGGGCCTTGGAGGCCAGGGCCGAGCGCAGGGCCAGGCGCCGCTTCTTCTTGGGCATGGAGTAGGCGTAGCTGCGGGGCTGGGGGCCGTGGATCGTGCCGCCCCCCTTCCACAGGGGGTTCTTCCGGTCGCCCACCCGGGCCCGGCCCGTGCCCTTCTGCACCCACAGCTTCCGGCCGCTCCCGGCCACCTCGGACCGGGTCTTGGTGGCGTGGGTGCCCCGCCGGCGGCTCGCCGTCTGCATCCGAACCACCTCCCACAGGAGGGCCTCGTTCACCGGGGTGCCGAAGATCTCCTCGGGCAGCGCCACCCGGCCCACCTCTTCGTTCGCACTGTTCACCAACGGTGCTTCCATCGCCGTCTCCCGTTCCTGGACCGGTCCTAGCGGTTGCCGGCCTTCACGGCCGGCCGCAGCAGGACCGTCCCGTTCTTCGCACCCGGAACCGCCCCCCGCAGGAGGATCAGGTTGCGCTCCGGGTCCACCTCCACCACCTGCAGGTTCTGCACCGTCACCCTGCGGGCGCCCATCCGGCCGGCCATCTTCTTGCCCTTCCAGACCTTGCCGGGGTGCTCCTTGGCCCCGATGGAGCCCGGAGCCCTGTGGAACATGGACCCGTGAGAGGCCCGGCCTCCGCCGAACCCGTGGCGCTTGATCACGCCCTGAAACCCCCGCCCCTTACTGAAACCGGTCACGTCCACCAGGTCGCCGGGCTGGAACATGTCGGCCTTCAAGACCTGTCCCACCTCGAACTCGTCGGGGTTGTCCACCCGGAACTCCCGGAGGATCCGCCGAGGCTCCACGCCGGCCTTGCGGAAGTGCCCTTTCAGCGGGCGGTTCACCTTGTGGGGCTTGACGTCACCGAATCCCACCTGGATGGCGTCGTAGCCGTCGGCCTCCCGGGTCTTCTTCTGGACCACGGTGCACGGGCCGGCCTCCACCACCGTCACGGGGATCAGTTCCTCACCCCCCATAAAGATCTGGGTCATCCCCAGTTTGCGTCCGATCAGTCCTTTGGCCATCGGAACTCCCTTGCCTTATCTCGCAAACCGATCCGCCGCTCAGAGCTTGATCTCCACGTCCACACCGGCCGACAGATCCAGCTTCATCAGGGCGTCGATCGTCTGCTGGGTGGGGTCCAGGATGTCCAGGAGCCGCTTGTGGGTGCGGATCTCGAAATGCTCCCGGGACTTCTTGTCGATGTGGGGCGACCGCAGCACGCAGAACCGGTTGATCTCGGTCGGCAGCGGGATCGGCCCCGACACCCGGGCTCCCGTGCGCCGGGCGGCCTCGAGGATCTCCTTCACCGACTGGTCCAACAGCTTGTGGTCGTAGGCCTTGAGGCGAATCCGGATCTTGTCGCTGGTCATGCCGCGCTCCCTGGCCTCGTCTTATTCCAGGATCTTCGTCACGACGCCGGCGCCCACCGTGCGGCCACCCTCACGGATCGCGAACCGCAAACCCTCCTCCATCGCGATCGGCGTGATCA
>JAADGT010000138.1 GCA_013152215.1 Deltaproteobacteria bacterium | reverse complement strand
AGGAGGGCGATGGCCGCCCGGGCGCTCGATGCGGCGTAGGTGGTGCGGTCCACGGCCGGCGGCTCGGTGCGGCGGCGCTCCTCGGCCGTGAGGTGGTAGTACACCTCGTCGGCCACCTGGCTCCCCAGGAACCGGCCCTCGCCCGGATCGAACAGGGTGCGGGCCACGTACCGCGCCGAGGCGAGCGCGGGCTCGAGGTACCCTCGGTCGGGCCACACCGTGTGGGCCGCCAGGAGCAGGTCGATCAGAGCCGCGTTGTCGAACAGCATCTTCTCGAAGTGGGGCACGGTCCAGTCCCGACGGGTGGCGTAGCGGAAAAAGCCGCCCTCGGCCGGGTCGTACAGCCCGGCCAGCATGTGCTCGGTCTGGAGCGCGTCCACCTCGTCGAGCCGTTCGGTGTCGCTTGCGCGAAGTGCCAGAAGCGCTTGGAACGGCGGCCTGCGGCCGCGGGCCACCTTCTGGGACCGGCCCAGGATGTGGTCCAGGGTGGTCTGGACGAACGGCCCCCACCGGGCCTCACCCGCGCGGAACCGCTCCAGCAGGCGGCGGAGCGCCTCGGCCCGGGGCTCTTTCTGGGCCAAACCGAACCCACCGAACGCCGGGTCCCGGGCCCCCCACAGGATGTCGCCGAACGCCTGCCGGTACCCCTCCAGGTCGGTCCGGGAAGGGGGTGTGGCCGGCTCGGCCGGACCGGGCGGTTGGGGCCGAGCCTCGGGCCGGTACTCTTCCCGCACGTACTCCAGGGTCCGCCTCAGGTTCGCCACGAGCCGGTCGGCCTCGATCACGCCGGGCACGGACACGAGGGCCGCGCCGTCGGGCGCGAACACCACGGTGACCGGGATCCCGGTGGCCGGGTACCGGCGGGCGATGTCGGGCCGGCGGTCGTAGTCCACGAACACCGGCACGTACCCCTCGTTCAAGAGCCGGGCCACGCGCGGATCGGCGAGCGAGGTCTCCTCGTAGATCTTGCAGTTGAAGCACCACACCGCACTCACCACCATGAACACCGGCTTGTTCTCCGCCCTGGCGCGGGCGAACGCCGCCTCCGAGTACTCCTGCCAGCGCACGGGGCCATGCTGGTGGGAGTACGCACCGGCCGCCCCGGTCGAAACGAGGAACAGGATCCCAATCCACCCTGCCGGCATCCGCATGACCCGCCTCCCGGTCCTTTACCGCTTTACTTTAAAAAGTCTACCCGATACGTTTGCTTTGCATAGTGCATCGATCGATGAACCCACCGAGACGGAGCCGGGAACCATGCGGGACGTGCGAACGGCGCTGATCCTCGCGGACAGCCGCGAAGAACGCTGGAGATGGGAGCTCCAGGGGGAGATGCTGATCCACCGGGTTCGGCGAATCCTGGAGGGGTTCTTCGACCGGGTGCTGGTGGTGGCACCGGATCCGGCCCCGTTCCGGGGGATGGGGTTCGAGGCCGTGGCCGACGAATATCCCGACGCGCGGCTCCTGGGCGGCATCACCACGGGGCTCAAGCACGTGCAGAGCCTTCACGCGGTGGTGGTGGGGGCGGACATGCCGTTCCTGAACCGCAGGGTGATCCGCCACCTGTACGGGCTCCGCCGGGGCTGGGACGTGGTGGTGCCCCGGGGGAAGGAGGGGTTCGAGCCGCTGTGCGCGGTGTACGCCAAGACCTGCGTGGCCGCGATGGAGGAGCGCATCCGCCGGGGGAACCTGAAGGTGCTGGACCTCATCTCAGAGGTCCGAACCCGCACCGTGGGCCGCGACGACCTGGACGCCCTGGACCCGGCGGGGCTCGCCTTCACCAACGTCCACACCCCGGCCGACCTGGACGCGTGCCGGCTGCACCTGGCCCGGCTGCGCGGCTTCGGACCGCCGGCCGTCTCGTTCGTGGCCAAGTCGGGCACGGGCAAGACCACGCTGCTCGAGAAAGTGATCGCCGAGCTCACCCGGCGGGGCTACCGGGTGGGCACCATCAAGCACGACGCCCACCGGTTCGAGATCGACCACCAGGGCAAGGACTCGTGGCGCCTGACCCGGGCCGGGGCCAGCCCCATGGTGATCTCGTCGGCCGAGAAGCTCGCCATGGTCCACCCCAACGCCCGGGGCGAGATGACCCTGGAGGAGATCATCTACCGCTTCATGACCGAAACCGACATCGTGCTGACCGAGGGGTACAAGACGGGCACCCTTCCCAAGATCGAGGTCCACCGGTCGGCCCGCAGCGCCGAGCTGCTGTGCGCCGCCCCGGACGGCCGCCTTCTGGACCACCGCCTGATCGCCGTGGTCAGCGACGCAGCCCTCGACCTCCCCGTGCCGGTGCTCCCCCTGGACCACCCCGGCCCGGTCTGCGACTTCCTGGAGGCCCGGTTCCTGACCGGCTCCTGACCCCGATCCGGACGATCCGTCCGGGGGAGGAGCCGCCATGATGGAAGTTCGAGGCCGCTCCCCCCGGCCGGGCCTTCGCCCCCTCCGCTCGGACCCGGACCCCGCGCACGCCGAGGCGGTGGCCCGGATCCACGCGGCCCTCGACCGCCCCGGCGAGCTCCCCGACCGGATCCTCGACGCCGGCCGCCTCCGCCGGTTCCTCGGGTGAGCCCCGGGCGGGGGTCTCCTGCTCCCCCTTGCCGAGCCCGTCCCGGTTGGGGGAGAGGACGGGCGGGCTCAGAAGTCTCCGGAAGCACACTTCCCCGACCTCTCGGAGAGCGTCGAGGAGCTCCTCCGTGCCGTCCCTACCGGATCCTCGCCACAAGATACGCCTTACCCTCCTTGGATCGATCTCCTCGAACCGTCGCCGCCCGAGGCTCCCCGGTCGCAAACCCCGTGACCATTGGTCTCAAACCCCGTGGCTAGCAACACCTCCGAGCGTGCCTCTCTTTCCTCAAGCGTCACAAAAAGCGAAACGCCGACCGTTCCGGCTCCCACGGTCGGCATGACCCAAAACACATCCCTGCTCGGGGATCACCCCGGCAGGGCTTTTTTCGTTTCACGAACCAGCCCATCCCTGACGCGGTCTTGGTTGCTCCCTACCCAATCGGCACAACTTCCTCAAGCCGGATCGCAGGATGGCAGGCCACGGTCAGACTGAGCAGAAAGGGTTCATTGAACACCTACGCCCAGAACGCCCCTCATTCACAAGAATTGCCTCACGAAGTTGACGACGAATGCGGGTAACGCAGTGGGGGCCTGCCTCACGGAAACTCGATAGATAGGCATAGCCCAAAGACATGCTATTGCTAGCATTAACACAAACAAGCGTAGCCCTCTGCCATTCACGTGTACGCAAACGAACCTGTCCGCCAAGAATCCGGATAGCTTCAGAAACACAACAGTCAAGACAATCGGGATGATGGCCGCAATCATTCCAAAGATTGGCAGCGCAATCGCGCAAAAGATTGAACCAACATAAGCAAACAGAAGCGGCATATACGCTGTGTCGGCAGAAAAATTACTGAATGGTGTCGGGACCGTGATAGCAAGAGACGTAAAGATAGCCAATTTACAAAACTTGTTGGTCATTTCGCATTTATTGGTTTGCAACGCGTGCCCCGGGTGCCTCGGCCCTTCAATCCAAGCTTATGGCGCTTTGATTGGACCCATGCCCCGAGCCCTTCGCTTTTCCGTGACGATCCGGTCTGCGGGGTTCGTGCTCTGCCCCTCTCCCGAGCCGCACTACGAACCGGACAGGTCAAGCCCCTGAGCCCCACCGCAAAGAGTCGGCCGGCACGAGGGCACAAAACTGTTTCTACCGGCGAGGCCCGGCTTTTCAAGGACCTCAGCCAAACGACCATCGATACGTGTTTGGTGCGGACACGAACGTCTGCGAACCCGAAAACCAGCAAACGAAGTCAGAGACCGAAACCACCGGCGCCGGGACCCGTCATTTACGCAAAACCGAGAAAACCTAGGTTCAGGGAGCGTTTTCGCCTTGACCGGAGGAGGCCATATACGTGTTAAGTGTTATCTCTCCTTTCAATGGCTTCTTTCGCCCCTTCGGGTATAATAGAATTATACATTTCTTCTACATGCTTGGGCTGTGTAAGCATTACATCAGCGACTAGATTTACAAGGGCAAACAATATATTTGCCGTTTCTATATCATCTTTTAAGTCTATTTGACCTGGATGCACTGCATTATTTCCTACAACACGAACAATATCTAGTGCCTGTTGCACCTTAACAGGCAGCCCCTTCTTAACCAGTGAAGCGATATCATTATTGATGTTTTCTCCACTTTCACCCAAATATTTACACAACTTCTGAATACATAACCGCAACAGAGCGGCAGCGCCCCGGGGAGAATCGGAAACTATTCTTCTGGCTTCCTCAAAATCGTTCTTAATATCATCCGGTAAATCCTGATTGGGTTTGGGAGCTGCAAGCGAAGCTGGATATACAAGCTCCTGATCTACCCAGATGGTATACTTTCCACAGTGGTCACAGCGCGCAATAGCAAAGGATTTCACTGGTGCTTCATTTATGCCTTCAACTTGTCTATGGGGATATCCCCAACGTTGTTTGGCGTAAGCAAAACAATGAGGACAATTAAAGACCTTTTGCTCAAACACTGGTGGAGTATATGGCTTGTCCATACTCTATCCTTTTTTCATTTTGCACTTAACGACAGGTATCACCGCGTTTGCGAAACGCACAGCGTGTAGAAAATCCGGTGGATACCCTGATTAAGCCCCAATCGGTTCAAATGGGTTGCGGATCAAGAAACGCGCATTGTTCAGCACAATCTTCCTCTTAAGAGATTTGGTGATAGAGGCTATCAGGCCCATGGCTTGCCTGTAATTGGCAAGAACCTCCTCTAGTGGCCTTTGGCGCCCCTCTCCGTATCTGGCTTTGATCGCTTCCTTCCCGGAGGGCAGTTTTCGCAGTGCAGTCATATCAACAGCAATTTTAGCCGCTTTGGTCGCCTTGTCGGCCAACTTCAGTAGATCGTGTATATTTCCTGGCGTCTCCCCTTGTTGACGAATTACCAGCTTTAGCGACTTCTCTAGAGCCAAGTGCATTTCCCAGGTCGCGAGGGCGAGGCTTGCCACGTCGGCCTTGATGATGAGTTCAGCACACTTGTCGCAGTGCAGAGGAATAGATCCAATGAAGAGTTGCAAGTCGTCCGACGGAGCGGTCGCTGTCATGAGGTCGATGCGGATCGACCGGATAGCCGTGCCTATTTCCGTTATTTTTTTGACCCCCCGCAGTTGCTCAGCCTCGCCCAATTTGGAAAGATTAGGGGGGCTAACGAGCCAATCAAGAACCTTTTCGTCTGGCAGTACCTCGCTAGGGAAACCCACCCAAACAGAGTCGCCTTCTTGAGGGCCAACGACCACTAAAGGTACGTTGATCCGGAAGGGAGTGTTGAATACTTCGATTACGCCCGGGGCCACCTTCTCTCTGTCGTTTAGGGCTTCCCCGTAG
>JAADGT010000053.1 GCA_013152215.1 Deltaproteobacteria bacterium | reverse complement strand
TCCGGAGCCTTCACGCCGGAGGCATGGGGCCTGCGATTCAGGTGTCAGAAGACAGAATTCAGAGGACGGGTTGCAACGTCGGATGCAGGAGGATGCCCGTGGTCCTTTCCTGTCTTCGGTCCGCTGAATTCTGGTCCGTGAAACCCATGCCCCCGAGCTTTGGCGCGGCTCGAGGCCGCCTGGCCGCCTAGCTACCTAGCGGGCCGAAGGCCCCCGACCGAAGACCGTCGACCGACGACCGTTGACCGAAGTTACTGGGAAGCCCGCCGAGAGCCCGCGGATGGGCGCCGTCTCGAAGGGGCCCCGTTCTCAATTTTACCCGGAACCCGAGCGCCGAAAGGAGGTTCGCCATGCCCATCGTCAACATCGACTGGCTCGAGGGCCGCACGCAGGATCAGAAGCGGGAGATCGTCCGGCGGGTCACCGACGTGATCGTGGAGGTCACCGGATGCCCCCCCGAGGCGGTGACCGTGATCTTCACGGACCACCCTCGCCACGACATCGGAAAGGCCGGAAAGCTCCTGTCCGACTGAGGACGCTAGGAGGCTGGGAAGCTGGGAGGCTAGGAGGCTAGGAGGCTTGAAAACCTCCCGGATTCCCACGCCTTCTAGGAATCACCATGCCTCTTCGCCTCCACCTCACGGTCCGGGGGGCAAGGGGGGCTGGGGGGAGCGCCCCCCTCCCCCCGGGGGCGCTCTCCTTGTTTGGCCGGCCGAAATCTTCCCTGGAATTTTCGAGTCCGATCCCCTATCCTCCGCGCGGACCCCGCCCCGACCCTCATACCCCTTAGGGAGGAGCCGTGAGCGAACGCGCGAAACGCCTGCTCGGCATCCTGGCGGTACTGGGCCTTCTCTACCTGTTCCTGGTCAGCATCGGCATGGTGGGGGCCGCCTTCAAGCTGGCGGGCAAGGGGCTGGCCAAGGAGATCTTCGGGTTCGCCTCGAACCCCCTGACCGGTTTGTTCATCGGCATCTTCGCCACCTCGCTGGTGCAGAGCTCCTCCACCACCACCTCGATCGTGGTGGGGCTGGTGGCCGGGGGCATGCCGGTGAACACGGCGATCCCCATCATCATGGGCGCCAACATCGGCACCAGCGTCACGAACACGCTGGTGAGCCTGGGCCACATCTCCCGAACCAACGAGTTCGAGCGGGCGTTCGCCGCCTCCACGGTACACGACTTCTTCAACTTGCTGTCCGTGATCGTGCTGTTCCCGCTCCAGTACTTCACCGGGTTCCTGGGCCACCTGGCCCACGGCCTGGCCGGGGTGGTGACCGGCGGCTCGGACCTCCAGTTCCACAGCCCCCTCAAGGCGGTGGTGAAGCCCGCGGTCCACCTGCTGGTGAACCTGGTGGGGGGGCTGACCGGGGTCAAACTCCTCCACGCGGGCCTGGTGGTGCTGCTGGCGGGGATCCTGCTGTTCATCTCCTTGAAATACATGACCGCGATCCTGCGCGGCCTGGTCATGGAGCGCGCCTCTGGGTTCTTCGAGCGCACGATCTTCCGCAACACCCTCACCGCCTTCGTGGTGGGCATCCTGCTGACCATCGGCGTCCAGAGCAGCTCCATCACCACCTCGGTGATCGTGCCCCTGGCCGGCGCCGGGCTGCTGACCCTGGAGCAGATCTACCCCTACACCTTGGGCGCCAACGTGGGGACCACGGTGACGGCGATCCTGGCCTCGCTGGCCGTGCCCGAGCACTTCACGGCGGCCGTGACCACCGCCTTCTCCCACCTGCTGTTCAACGTGTGCGGCATCATCGCGATCAACATCCTCCCGCCCGTGCGCCGGCTCCCCCTGCGCCTGGCCCGAACCCTGGCCGGCCAGGCCGCCCAACGGAAATGGGTGCCCGTTTTGTACATTCTCGTGGTATTCTTTCTCATCCCCCTTTCCCTCATTTTCGCGACCCGGTGAGCCATGTGGAAGGAACTGATCAAGATCTGGACGTCCCAGAGCCTGCTGGACCAGGCCTGGAAGGAGTCGTTCGACGCCCTGGAGATCGACCGGAAGATGTTCCTGGAAGCCGTGCGCATCCTCCGGGAGAGCGACGACCAGGAGCTGGCGTCCGAGATCCGGGAGATGGATCGGCAGGTCAACAAGTACGAGCGTGACGTCCGGCGCAAGGTCATGACCCACTGCGCGGTGACCGGCACCGGCACGGCCGATCTGCCCAGCGCCATGGTGCTGGTGTCGATCATCATCGACATCGAGCGCATCGGCGACTACTGCAAGAACATCGTGGACCTGGCCCGCCACCACCCCCAGACCCTCTCCGCCGGCCCCTACGAGGCCGACCTGGGCGAGGTGGAGAAGGAGCTCAAGGACCGGTTCGCCCGCACCATCGAGGTGCTGCGCCACCACGACGTGGAGGGTGCCCGGAAGCTGATGGCCACCTACCGCACCGAGGTGGGATCGGTGTGCGACCGGATCGTGCACGGCGTGGTCAGCGGCGAGAACCCCGAGTTCTCCGCGGCCGACGCGGCCACCCTGGCCCTGTACGCCCGGTACCTCAAGCGGATCACCGCCCACCTGAAGAACGTGGCTTCCAGCGTGGTCAATCCGTTCCCCCGCATCGGGTTCAAGGAGAAGCAGCCGAAGAACCCGTAGAGGCCCTCCTGCTTACGACACGACGCGGGCCGCCCTGTGGGGCTGCCCGTTTGCGTGTCGGCCCTCGTCGACCCCTTCCGGCCGCCGCCCGGCGGGCTCGTGGTATGCTGGGGCCTCGATGCCGGGGGAGCCCCATCAGGCCCTGTGCGGGGCCCGGCACCGGGGAAGGGTAACTTTCGTTGGTCCGGGGCCTTCACGCCGGAGGCATGGGGTTCAGGAACCAGATTTCAGCGGACAGAAGACAGGAAATCCCGAAAAGCAGGTTGGGTTCCCGCGGGGATCGTTTCGGGGCACCGAAAGAGCCCTCTCCCTGTCCACCGACTTCTGAATTCTGGCCCCTGAAACCCATACCCAGGTGAGGTGACGCCAAAGAGGCGGGGCCATGCTTGGAACGATTGGAAAGCACTCCGGTTTTCAAGCC
>JAADGT010000357.1 GCA_013152215.1 Deltaproteobacteria bacterium | reverse complement strand
TCACATCCTGGGCCTGCCCCACTACTCGTACAAGGAGAACTATCCCCAGGTGCCCACCCTGGAGTACCCGGCCACCACAGGCCCCTACGACGTGCTGCTCACCAGCTACCCCGGCAAGCCCCCGCCCGGTGAGCCCGCCAACCTGGCCTTCTACATCAAGAACCGCAACACCGGCGAGCCCTATGACAAGCCGGTCACCGTGCGGGTGCTCCAGACCTACACCTTCGGCCGGAACCGGGAGCTGCAGCCGGCCATCCGGATTGAGCCGTTCGACCGGGTCCACAAGCTGACCGTCACCTTTGACCGGGAGGGGGAGTACGTGGTGGAGCTCGCGCTGGACGTGGAGGGTCGCACCGAGGTGGTCCCGTTTCGCATGGTGGTGGGGGAGCCCTCGTCCACCGCATCGGTGCTGGCCGCGGTGGGAGGCGGGCTGGCGGTGTTCCTGATCGCGGTGCGGGCCGTTCGGATCAAGCGCCGGCGGGCGGCCGGGGCGGAGGCATCGGGCACATGAGACGGCTGAGCGTTGCGTTTCCCTATCTGTTCTTCGGGGCCCTGGCGCTGCTGGTGGTCTGGACCAACTGGAGCGCCATGAACCCGGCCATGGCCATGCGCTCCGAGACCATGGACGGCATGGAGGGGATGAAGGGCCACGGGAACGCCATGGGCGGAATGGCCGGTGCGGTCACCGATCCGGTGTGCAGGATGCAGGTGAACCCGCAATGGGGCTTTTCCGAGACCTACCAGGGCACCACGTTCCACTTCTGCACCGAGCGGTGCCGCAAGCTGTTCCGGGAGGACCCCGAGCGATACGTGCTGGAGCGGTGCATGGTGTGCGAGGCCCCGATCGACGAGAGCACCGCCCTGCCGTCCACCTACCTGGGCAAGACCTACCGGCTGTGCTCCGAGGAGCACCGTCAGGCGTTCCAGGCCGACCCGGCCCGCTACTTCATGCACACCATGTGGGGCATTCCGCCGTGGATGTACTACGTGTCCATCGCGGCGCTGCTGCTGGTGTCGTTCGCGTGGTTCGAGGGCCGGCCGGCCCGGCCGAAGCGCTCGCCGCGCCCGGGGCCGGAGCCCGGCTCCGACCGGGTGGACCTCATGCGGTTCGGGGTGATCCGTCGGGCCGTTCGCTCCCGCCCGTTCCGCGCCGCGTGCCAGATGGCCCTCGTGGCCGCGTTCGCCCTGATCCTGGTGGCAGGTCTGTTCCCGCCCTCAACATCGCGCCCCTCCTGACCTGGACGATCTGGTGGTGCGGCCTCGTGATCGTGCTCATGTTCGCGGGCAAGGCCTGGTGCTACGTGTGCCCCTGGGACGCCGTGGCCACCTGGATGGAGCGGCTGAGGCTGTGGAGGAAGACCGACCAGGGGCTGGGGCTGGGGCTCCCGTGGCCCCGGCGGCTGCGGAACATCTGGCTCGCCACCGCGCTGTTCGTGGGCCTCACCTGGATCGAGCTGGGGTTCGGCGTGACCCTGAGCCCCCGGGCCACGGCCTACATGGGGCTCGGGATGCTCGTCATGACCATCGTGGCCGTGTTCCTGTTCGAGCGGAAGAGCTTCTGCCGGTACGGCTGCCTGGTGGGCCGGGTGAGCGGCCTGTATGCGCTGTTCTCCGGGGTGGAGGTGAGACCCCGCAGCCGGGAGGTATGCCGGTCGTGCGCGGGCAAGGAGTGCGTGCGGGGGACCGATACGGCCTACCCGTGCCCCACGTTCGAGAACCCGGCCCGCCTCAGGGTGAACACCTACTGCATCCAGTGCACCGAGTGCATCCAGGCCTGCCCCCACGACAACATGACCGTGAACCTCCGGCCCTGGGCCGCGGACCTGGCGGCCGAGGGCAGACCTGCCGTGGACGAGGCGTACCTGGCCCTGCTCATGCTGGCCATCACCGGGTTCCACGGCCTCACCATGACGCCGGCGTGGCCCGCGTTGCTGGAGTGGCTGCAGGGGCTCGGCCTGGGGGAGGCGGCCGCCTTCACGGTGGGCATGGCCGGCATCATGGGCCTTCCCATCCTGGTGTACGCCGCGCTGGTGGCCTGGTCCCACCGGCTGGCCACCCGGGGCGTTCCCGATCCGGTTCCCTACGGCGCCTACTTCGTGCGGTACGCCTACTGCGTGCTGCCCATCGCGCTGTTCTACCACCTCTCCCACAACCTGGAGCACCTGCTCATGGAAGGGCCCAAGGTGGTGCGGCTCCTGAGCGACCCCCTAGGCCGGGGCTGGGACCTTCTGGGCACGGCCGCCTGGACCCCACCCCCCCTGGTCTCCCTGGACGTGCTGTGGCTCATGCAGGTGATCCTGGTGGGGGTGGGGCACGTGTACAGCCTGTGGGCCGCAAAGCACATCAGCCGTCGACTGTTCCCCGACCCGGCCCGGGCCCGAAGGGGTCAGATCCCCATCTTGATCGGCATGATCGCGTTCAGCGTGTTCAGCCTGTGGCTCCTCAAGCAGCCCATGGAGATGCGCACCTCGGCCATGTGACCCCCCTTCCCCGGCCCGCCGGCGCCCCTCACCAGGGATCCAGGTCGTAGACCTCGGCCGGTCCGTGTGAGAAGGTCGGGTTCTCGGACACGGCCGTGCCCAGATCCACGTCCTGCACGGTATACGGCGGGTTCCGGATGGCTCCCAGAGCCCCCCAGGGCCTGACCATGTCCGGCTTGTTATAGCCTAGCTGCATGCCGGTGCCCCGGGCGAACCGCAGGCCGCCGTCGTAGGGGAGCTTCAGGAGGAGCAGATCGGGGAAGTCGGTGGACTCCCCGAGCCCCTTGTGCGCCGGCGAGGTGGTCTGACCGAGCACCGCGATCCCGTCGCCCGCATCGGTCACCGAGACCCCCTCGTCCCACCCCTTTCCCGACACGGTCACGTGCCACACCACCCGCAGGTCGGTGGGCGAGAGACGGACCACCCACAGGTTGCGCATCTCCGAGATCGAGGTCTTGCCCGTGGCCACCAGGCTCCCGTCCGGCAACACGGCCAAGTCGTAGAGCGTGTCGTAGATGCTCGATCCTGGCGTGGTGTACCCAGCCTGGATACACCCGGGCCCCGACCCGCCGAAGAAGGGGCGTATCCCGCGAGGGCACAGGTCCTCGCCCAGGGTGCGCTCCTGCCTGAGGTGTCCTGTCTCACCGTCGAACCGGGCGACCCAGGCGGACTGGTACCGGTAGGATCCCGGCACGGGCCGCGCGATGCCCCCGACCGCCACGATGTCGCCGTCGGGCAGCACGGCGAGGGCGCGGAACTCGCGGCCCCACTCTGCCTCCACCGCGGTCGTCCAGACCACGTTTCCGTCCATGTCGAGCTTGAGCACGTTGCCCATGTTCGCCAGGACCACGCCCTGGTCCACGATCACACCGCCGCCGAACGGCCCGCCCCCGAACCGGAAGCTCTTGGCCCACACGGCGGTCAGGGGCTGCTCCCCGGCCGACGGATCGTAGGACAGCCGCGCCACGAACGCGCGCCCACCGATGTAGCCGTAGGCGATGAAGCCCACCTTGCCGGCGTCGTCGAACGGCAGGACGCCGTGGAGGCCGAACAGGTCGTCCGGCGTCAGCACGTAGTTCCTTCCGACCGGGTTGCCGTCAGGGTCCAGCTCCCGGGTCCACAGCCGACGGTAGCTTCCCCCCACCATCAGGATGCCGCCGTCAAACGGGATGGCGCCGGCGAGGCCGCTGGTGTTGGACGAGGTGGTCCACAGCACGTTTCCCTGCGCATCGAGCCGCACCACCGCGGTCCCAGAGCGCTCGACCACCAGGAGCTCTCCCCCGCCCAGGTGCAGCACGTCCACGGGCACGTCCCCGTAGACCGAGTCCGCCACGTGGATGTCCCGCGCCCACCGCAGGGTCTCGCCTGCTGCGACGTCGGGATCGCCCCCGAAGGCCGGGGCGCCGGCGCGGGCGATCCGCTCGACCGCCAGGTCCTTGAAGTCGAAGTCATGGCCCAGGATCTCGATGCCGAAGAGCTCCAGCGCAAAGGTGCCGCCCAGGTCCACCCCGGTGCTCGTGGACCACCAGGGATCCTCCCCGGGGGTTACGTCGAGCTGCGCCCAGGCCCTGCCCCGCACCGACGGCAGCCCCACGCTCCCCGATACGGTCGTGAGCTGGGCATCGAGCCCGGTCCAGATCCGGGCGCTCGCAGCCCCGGCGTCCCCCAGGGTGGGATCGCTGTAGAGCACCGGCTCGGTCTCCACGATGGGCGTCACGGACACGGCGTACGGCGCGCTGGTCAGGTCGGCGTACATGTTCACGCCGTA
>JAADGT010000208.1 GCA_013152215.1 Deltaproteobacteria bacterium | reverse complement strand
GTGGCCGCCCCGGCCGACCGGGTGCCGGCGCCGGGCCGCTCGCACCTGCGGATCGCCACCAAGTACCCCCGCCTGGCCGAGGCCCACTTCCGGCGCAAGGGGGTGCAGGTGGAGGTGATCAAGCTGTACGGCTCCATCGAGCTGGCCCCCCTGGTGGGGCTGTCCGACGCCATCGTGGACCTGGTGAGCACCGGCGAGACGCTCCGGCGCAACGGATTGGTGGAGGTGGAGACCATTCTCGAGTCCACCTGCCGGCTGATCGTGAACCGAGCGTCCATGAAGACCCGGACCGCCGAGATCTCGGACCTGATCCGCGCGTTCCGGAAGCGACGGGAGGCTCCATGAAACCGATCGCGCGTTGGGGCACCCCCGAGGGGGATCGGATCCTCGACCGACTGGTGAGCCGGGACGCCGGCGAAGCCGTGGCCGGCGTGGAGACAGCCGTCCGGGAGATCCTGGAGGCGGTGGCCCGGGAGGGGGACGAGGCCCTGTGCCGGTACACGGCGCGGTTCGACGGCCTCGAGCTGGCGCCCGGGGATCTCCGGATCCCCGAGGCCGATCTGAAGGCCGCGTGGCACGGGCTGCCGGTCGAGGACCGCGAGGCGCTCGCCCTGGCCGAGGAGCGGATCCGGGCGTTCCACGAGCGCCAACGCCCTGCCTCGTGGTTCTGTGACGAGGACGGCGTGGTTCTGGGCCAGCGCGTCACCCCGCTCGACGCGGTGGGGGTGTACGTGCCGGGCGGCACGGCCGCCTACCCCTCGAGCGTGTTCATGAACGCCGTGCCGGCCCGGGTGGCCGGGGTGGGACGGGTCGTCATGGTCACCCCGACCCCGGGCGGGCGGGTGAACCCCCACGTGCTGGCCGCGGCCTGGCTCGCCGGGGTGAGGGAGGTGTACCGGATCGGGGGCGCCCAGGCCGTGGGGGCCCTGGCGTTCGGCACGGCCACGGTACCCCGGGTGGACAAGGTGGTGGGGCCGGGGAACATCTACGTGGCCACGGCCAAGCGGCTGGTGTACGGTCGGGTGGACATCGACATGGTGGCCGGGCCCAGCGAGATCCTGGTGGTGAGCGACGGGTCGGGGGAGCCGGCCTGGATCGCGGCCGACCTCTTGAGCCAGGCCGAGCACGACCCTTGGGCCACCGCCGCCCTGGTGACCACGGACGAGGGGTTCGCCCGGGCCGTGGCCCGGGAGGTGGAGACCCAGTTGGCGCGGCTGCCCCGGGCGGAGACCGCCCGGAAGAGCTGGGAGGACCGGGGGGCCCTTCTCGTGGTACCCTCGCTGGAGGCGGCGTGCGAGGTGGCCAACCGGGTGGCCCCCGAGCACCTGGAGCTGGCGGTGGAACGGCCCTGGGACCTGCTGGGCCGGATCCGGCATGCCGGGGCCGTGTTCCTGGGGCACCACACGCCCGAGAGCCTGGGCGACTACCTGGCCGGGCCCAACCACGTGCTGCCCACCGCCGGCACGGCCCGATTCTTCTCCCCACTGGGGGTGGAAGACTTCGTGAAGCGCTCGAGCGTGCTGTCGTTCTCGCCGGCCGCGCTCGCCCGCCTGGCCGACCCGGTCATGCGGATCGCCCGGATCGAAGGGCTCGAGGCCCACGCCCGGGCGGTGGGGAAGAGGCTGGAAAAGCTGGAAGGCTAGGAGGCTGGAAGGCTAGAAGGCTGGAAAGCTGGGATAGCCGAACCAACGTCCCAGCATCCCAACGTCCTAACGTCCTACCGTCCCAACGGAGACCCCGATGGCCCGACGTGCCCAGATCGAGCGGAAGACGGCAGAGACCTCGGTTCGGCTCACCCTGGACCTGGACGGCACCGGAGCGAACCGGATCGCCACCGGCGTGGGGTTCCTGGACCACATGCTGACCCACGTGGCCGTGCACGGCCTGGTGGACCTCACGGTGGAGGCCGAGGGTGACCTGCACGTGGACGCCCACCACACCGTGGAGGACGTGGGCATCTGCCTCGGCCGGGCCCTGGCCGAGGCCCTGGGGGACCGGGCCGGCCTGGAGCGGTTCGGCGAGGCCACGGTGCCCATGGACGAGGCCCTGGCCCACGTGGCCCTGGACCTCTCCGGCCGGGCCCACCTGAGCTACGACGACGCCGTTCCCCCGGGCAAGGTGGGGGAGGTGGATACGGAGCTGTTCCGGGAGTTCTTCGAGGCCGTGGTGCGCAACGCCGGCATCACCTTGCACGTGCGGGTGCTGGCGGGCCGAAACAGCCACCACAAGATCGAGGCCGTGTTCAAGGCGTTCGGCCGGGCCCTGCGCCGGGCCGCCGCGGCAGACCCCCGGCGGGCCGGGGTGGCCTCGACCAAGGGGAGCTTGTAAGCCGTGGAGGTGGTGGTCATCGACTACGACTCCGGGAACCTCCGGAGCGTGGAGAAGGCCCTGGCCCACGTGGGTGCGCCGGTGGTGGTGAGCCGCGACCCCGCCCGGGTGCGGGACGCCGCCGCGGTGGTGCTGCCGGGCCAGGGGGAGTTCGGGGAGTGCCTCCGCAAGCTCGAGGCGTTCGGGCTGGCCCAGGTGGTGCTCGACCGGATCCTGGAGGGCGCGCCGTTCCTGGGGATCTGCGTGGGCTACCAGCTCCTGTTCGACGAGAGCGAGGAGAACGGGCCGGTGCCGGGGCTAGGGATCCTGCGCGGCCGGGTGGTTCGGTTCCCCCACCCCGAGCCCGGGGCCTCGGAGCGGCGCAAGGTGCCCCACATGGGCTGGAACCGCCTGCGCAAGGTCCGGGAGACCCCGGTGCTGGCCGGGGTGGCCGACGGGGCCCACGTGTACTTCGTGCACTCCTACTACCCGGTGCCCGAGGACCCGGACGTGGTGGTGACCACCACGGAGTACGGGGTGGAGTTCGCCTCGGCCGTCGCCCGGGGGAACCTGTTCGCGTGCCAGTTCCACCCCGAGAAGAGCCAGAGGGTGGGGATGGCGCTGCTTCGGGGGTTTTGGGAGAACGTTAGGACGTTGGGACGTTAGGATGCTGGGACGTTAAGGACGTTGGGACGGCCCCCCTCTCCCCCCGGGGGAGAGGGCCGGGGTGAGG
>JAADGT010000210.1 GCA_013152215.1 Deltaproteobacteria bacterium | reverse complement strand
GCAGGGGCCCGTCTCCCACCAGGGCGCGGGCCCGGTCCGGAGGAAGGGCGGCCAGCAGGGCCTTTCCGGTGGCCGGCGCCAGCAGGGGCAGCACCGCCCCGGGCCGGACCGACACCTGCATGCCCCGCCCGCCGGGCACGCACACCTCGATGCGCACCCCGTCGGCCCGCGGGACCCCCAGCACCGAGGTCACACCCCATCGCTCCGCCAGGCGCTCCAGGAACGGCCGGGCCACGGCTCCCACCTCCCAGGGGCCGTAGGCCCGGCGGGCCACCCGCAGCAGGCCTTCGCCCAGACGGTAGAGGTTCCCCTCCCTCCGGACCCACCCCGCCTCCTCCAGGGCCGCGAGCACCCCCAGGAGGCTGCTCTTTCCCACCCCCATCTCCCTGGCCAGCCCGCTTAAGCGCATCGGGCCGCCCTCGGCCAACCGTTCCACCGCCTCCAGGGCCCGGGCCACGGCCGGGGGGCGGTACCGCGCGGGTTCTCGTGCCATGACCGTCTCCTTTTGTTTAGTATAGTGAACACACTATACCCGGATCCGTCTCTCTTGAAAACAAAAAAATATCCTTCCCTCACTTGACATATGGTCGGAGCCGAGGCATAGTCGACAGCAATCGTTTTCTACAATGAACAACTGGAGGGACCCGATGGCCCTGAACCGAAGGATCGCCTACGTGGACCTCTCGGCCGGAACGGTGGAGGTTCGGGATGTTCCCTTGGAGCTTCGGCGCAAGTACCTGGGGGGGAGGGGCATGGACGCCTACCTCCTGTACAACCACATCGAGCCGGGCACCGACCCGCTGGGCCCGGACAACGCCCTGGTGCTGAGCGCCGGGCTGCTCTCGGGCACCCCGGCCCCGGCCGGGGCCCGGTGCCAGATCAGCGCCAAGTCGCCCCTGACCGGGCTGCTGGGAAGCGCCAACATGGGCGGGTTCTTCGGCCCCGAGCTCCGGTACGCCGGGTTCGACCACATCGTGATCCAGGGCCGGGCGGAGAAGCCGGTGTACCTGTGGGTGCACAACGGCTCGGTGGAGATCCGGGCCGCGGACCACCTCTGGGGCAGCGACGCGGTCCAGACCCAGACCCGGCTGCGCGAGGAGCTCGGCGACCCCGACGTGAAGGTGGCCTGCATCGGCGTGGCCGGGGAGAACCGGGTCCGGTTCGCCTGCGTGCGCACCGGCATCAAGAACGCGGCCGGCCGCACCGGCATGGGGGCCGTGATGGGCTCCAAGAACCTGAAGGCGGTGGCGGTGCGGGGCACCCTGCCGATCCGCCTGGCCGACCCCGAGGGCGCGCTCGGGTACCTGGAGGAGCTCGTGGACTACATCCAGTCCTCCAAGTACGCCGAGATCATGGGGAAGTGGGGCACCCTGTTCATCTTCGACGTCACCAACTCCACCGGCCTGATCCGAACCCGCAACTTCCAGTCGAACCAGATGCCCCACTCCGAGGACCTAGAGTGCGAGGCGATGGACCGCTACACCATGGGCATGGCCGCCTGCTTCGGCTGCACCATGCACTGCCGCCACAAGTACGTGCTGCCCGAGGGCCGGTTCCGGGGCCAGTACGGAGAGGGCCCCGAGTACACCAGCCAGGGGGCGTTCGGAACCGAGGTGGGCGCGGCCAGCATGCTCGGCGTGCTCGAGGCCAATCAGCTCGTGAACCTCCACGGGCTCGACACCCTCGAGGTGGGAAGCATGATCGGCTGGGCCATGGAGCTCCACGAGAAGGGGCTCTTGCCGGCCGAGCTGGTGGGGGACCTGGACCTGCGATGGGGCAACCTGGACGCCGTGATCCGGCTGATCGACGACATCGCCCACCGCAGGGGTCTGGGCGACGTGCTGGCCGAGGGGCCGAAGGGGGCCATCGAGCGCCTGGGCCCAGAGACCGCCTACTACAACATCCACGTCAAGGGCATGAGCAACCTGCACTCGGACGAGCGGCCCACCCCGTCGCTGGCCCTGAACATCGCGACCTCGACCCGGGGTGCCGACCACCTGCGCAGCCGGCCGGCCATCGACCTCTACCACCTGCCCCCCAAGGTGCTCGAGCGCATCTACGGCAAGCCCGGCCTGAGCGACGACTACCGGGGGTACGAGGGCAAGCCCTGGATGGTGGTGTGGCAGGAGCGGCTCTACGCCCTGGTCAACGCCCTGGGCGTGTGCAAGTTCCAGTCGGTGTTCCTCTCGCCGAACATGCCCAAGGCCGAGGAGTACGCCCGGGTGCTGCGGCTCGTGACCGGCCTGGAGTTCACCCCCGAGGAGCTGATGGAGATCGGCGAGCGGATCACCACCCTGGAGCGGCTGTTCAACCTGCGCGAGGGCGCCACCCGGGCGGACGACGACCTGCCCGAGCGCTACTTCACCGAGCCCACGCCCGAGGGGCTGCCGGCGGTACGCGGCAAGAGCATCGACCGGGACCGGTTCGACGCCATGCTCGACGAGTACTACGACATCCACGGCTGGGACCGGGAAGGCCGTCCCACCGACGCGACCCTGGCCCGTCTGGGCCTCGACGCCGAGCCCACCCGGCTGGTGTGATCCCCAAGGAGGCGATGGCAATGAAGATTCTGGCCGTGGACGAGAAGCGGTGCACGGGCTGCCGCCTTTGCGAGCTGGTGTGCTCGGTGCGCCACGAGGGAGCCGCCGACCCTGCCCGGGCCCGGATCCGGATCGTGAAGTGGGAGGAGGAGGGGGTGTACCTGCCCATGGCCTGCCGCCAGTGCGAGGACGCCCCCTGCGCGGCGGTGTGCCCGGTGAACGCGGTGGGCCGAGACCCCGAGCTGGGCCGGGTCACCACCGACCACGACCTGTGCATCGGGTGCCGTGCGTGCGTGTCCGCCTGCCCCTTCGGGGTGCTGGGGTTCCACGAGGACCGGGGCAAGACCTTCCGGTGCGACCTGTGCCACGGGGACCCCACCTGCGTGAAGTTCTGCGAGACCCAAGCCCTGCGGTACGAGGAGGGCGATCGGGTGGTGGACGGCCGGCGCAGGGCTGCCGCAGCCCGGTTCCGGCAGGCCGTGGCATGAGCATGGGCCTTCGGCCCGCTCGGCGGCCCGGCGGCTACCGAGCCGTTGCCAACGCCTCGGGGGGCAGGGGGTCTGCTGGAGAGCCGCGTGCGGCTCCTATGCTCGCCGCGCAGCGCCTCCCCGCGCTTGTACCGTGAGACCGTTCGTCTGCGGCCGGACTGTCATGAAACCACCGTTGGTGCTCGTGCCTGCGCGGCGAATCTCATGCCCGGCTTCGCGCGCGGCCGGAAGCAGAGCCCATGCCCCTGCCGCTGAAACTGCTCGGGGATCCGTGCAAGTTCCTTTTTCGCAAACAGGCCACCTCGTGGCCTGCCGGAGATTCCCAGCTGCCCCGCGGGCCGAAGGCCCAGATCGGAGAACCGCCATGGCGATCCTGGTCCGATTTCTCGGTTTTCCGGAGATCAAGCGAACCCTCGGGCGCACCGAGTTTCGGGTGGAGGCCGATCCCCCCACCCTGGCCGGCCTGCTCGAGGCACTGCGCTCGCAGGGCGTGCCGGTGGACGAGACCGTGGTGACCGAGGAGGGGCACGTCCGTCCCACGGTCCAGGTGATCCGCAACGGGGACGACTGGATCCCCCGGGACCGCCCCGACACCCCCCTGGGGCCGGACGACGAGATCACCTTCCTGTTCATGATGGCCGGGGGCTGACCGTGCCGACCATCGCCGTGGTGGGCTGCGGCATCGCCGGTGACGAGGCCGCGTTCGCCGCCCGCCGGGCCGACCCCACGGCCCGGGTGGTGGTGTTCACGGCAGAGCCCGACCCGCTGATCAGCCCCTGCGTGCTGGCCGACTACGTGGCCGGGGAGATTCCGCGGGAGCGCACGGTGCTGCGCCGACCCGGGGAGTACGCCCGGGCCGGCATTGAGCTGCGCCTGAACGATCCGGTCCGCGAGTGGGACCCGGACCGTCGTGAGCTGGTCACCGACTCCGGACGGTTCGCGTTCGACCGCGTCGTGTTCGCCACGGGCAGCCGGGCCGCCTTTCCCGACCTTCCGGGGGTGTCCCTGCCCGGCGTCCTTTCCCTCCGGACCTTGGGCGATGCCGACCGGATGCGCACGGCTCCGCCGGGCCGGGCCGTGGTGGTGGGCACGGGCCTGGTCGGGGTGGAGGCGGCCTGGGCCCTGCGGGAGCGGGGCTGGGACGTGACCCTGGTGGGCCGCCGCCACCGGGTGCTGCCCCGGCTGTTCGACGACCCCATCGCCGGGCGGCTGGCCGACGCTTTGGAGCGGATGGGAATCCGGCTGGTGCTCGGCGAGAGCCCCGTGGAGGTCCTGGGAACCACGCGGGCCGAGGGGCTGCGCACGGAGCGCGGCACCTATCCGGCGGATCTGGTGGTGTTCGGGGCGGGCCAGCGGCCCCAGGTGGAGCTCGCCGCGGCAGGGGGGATCCCCCTGGGGCCGTCCGGGGGGATCGCGACGGACCCGACCATGGCCACGGGGCTCGAAGGCGCGTACGCCTGCGGCGACTGTGCCGAGACCGTGGACCGGCTCACCGGCCGGCGGGGGGTGTTCATGCTGTGGAACAATGCCCGGCTCCAGGGCCGCGTCGCCGGCCGGGCGGCCGC
>JAADGT010000340.1 GCA_013152215.1 Deltaproteobacteria bacterium | reverse complement strand
TCATCAGGCCGGCCTGTTTCTTCTGCTGCAGGGTGTGGTAGAGCTCGGCGTTCTTCTTCTCCAACGCCTCCACCCGCTCCTCCAACGTGGCTGCGGCCGAGGAGAGCGGAAAGGCGAGGACCAGGGCGGTTGCCACGGCAAGGTTTCGGGCTTGCATCGGTGTTTCTCCTTACTTCGGTTGTTGGTTGCTGGTCGTTGGTTGGGGCGGCTCCCTAGTGTCCCGTTCCGCAAAAAAAGCGTCTGTCAGGCTCCCCACATGGCCCACGCCATCCCCAGCAGCAGCACCGCGAACACGGCGCCCCACAGGGCCAGGTGCCGCCAGGTCCGGCGCCAGGCCCCGGGAACGGCCAGGCCGGTCACGAGCGACGCCACCAACAGAGCCGACACCAGGTCCGCCACCCAGACCCAAGGCCCGGGGGTCTTGAACGCTTTGTGGAGCCGGTTGAGGGTGCTCCACGGCTCCACCGGTTGCTTCTCGATCCGGGTCATCCGGCCGGCCTGGGGGTCGATCACGTAGGTGACCTGGCCGTGGGAGCCGTACAGGAACTCCACGGTCCGTCCGTTCTTGATCCGGATCACCGCGGGGTCGTCGTCCCGGCCGATCTCGGCCTTGTAGAACGCCAGGAACTCCCGCAGGGGACCCAGGTCCTTCCTCGCCACCGGCCGGACCTGGGCGGTGCGGTCCTGAAAGTAGTCGAACGCCTGACGGTGGTTCAGCAGCACCCCCGTGACCGCGTAGAACACCAGGGGCAGCGCCACGGCCGCGCTGCCGACCCGGTGCCACAGGGGCCAGCGGGGTCGGTGTTTCGCGTGCATCGCGTTGGAATCTCCCGGAAGTTTTATTGACCCGGCGGCTGAATAGGCGCCTTCCACTCCCCTGATCGGGGGCAAGGGACCTGCCGGAGAGCCGGGCGCGGCCCCTTGGCTCGCCGCGCAGCGCCTCCGGCGCTTGGACCTCGAAGCCCAAAAAAAGGTGGGGGAGGGAACTCCTCCCCCACGACGAAAGGAGCGTTTGGGACCGGGGTTGGGTCAGAGGCGCTTCAGGGCCCTCTTGATCTCCTTGATGAAGATCTCGTTGACCTCCGGGAAGAACCCGAGGCCCTTGTAGTAGGTCTCGCCTTCATACTCCACGGTGGTCACGTCCGTCTTGAAGCCTTCCCGTTTGAGCTCGGTGTTCCAGCTGGGCTCGTTGGGGTCCTCCTCCTCGCCCATGATGTCGTTCATGATGTGGTCGCCGGCCACGTACATGAACGGGATGAACCGCACCCGCTTCTTCGGGCAGGCCTTGGCCGCGCCCAGGGCGTCCTCGCGGGTGATGATGCCGTCCACCGCGCCCAGGAAGGCGTTGGGGTACTTCTTGGACAGGTGCCGCTCCAGGCCCAGGTAAGTGATGTTCGAACCGAAGTTGCTGGTGGGCGTGCCGTGGGCGGCGAGCACGTTGCACCCCTCCTCGGGGGGCAGGAAGTCCTGGGAGATCACCGCCACCACCTCGAACAGGCTCTCCCAGCGCTGGAGCAGGGCCTCCCCGGTCTCGATCCGCAGACCCGGGAAGTGCTCCACGATGTTCATCACCTCCTCGTACTCCTCGCCGGGGAAGATGTGCAGGGGCTGCACCACCACCTTGGTGTACCCCTCGGCCTCCAGGTCGCCCAGGGTCTGTTGCAGGCTTTTCAGGCGCTTCTGGATGCCCTGCTTCGCCCAGCGCTTGTTGACCCGCTCCCGGATGATCTCCGAGGTGAAGGCCCAGCGGATCTCGTAGCCGGGCACCTCCTCGCGAAGCTGCTTCTCGAAGGCGTCGAAGGTGATCTGGGCCCGGGTGCTGGTGCCGAAGGCCGCGATCACGATGGCCGGCTTGTCCTTGAGGGTGCGGGTCAGCAGCTGGGCCGCCCCCGCCGGGCCGGGCACGGCCCACAGGGCCGTCAGGATCAGAAGAGGAAGGGTCAGGGTCCAACGTCGCATGGCTCCTCCTTTCACGGAAGAAGTAGGGAATGGGGGCTTGCCGGGGCTCACCCCAGCATCCGGTATCCATGGGCTGAAACCCGGATCTTCCCGGCCGGCTCGGGGTGCGCGGCCCGGAACTCGATCCGGTGGGCGCCCCGCTCGGCCAGGGAGAGCATGGCGTCCTGGGGTGTGGGCCACCCGGGCGCCGAGCCTGCCACGGCCACCCAGCGGGGGTCGAAGCCCAGGGCGGCAGCCCGGGCCGGGAGCTCCACGGGGTCGGGGGCGTGCTTCGCATCGGTGATGTACAGGACGGTGCCGGTGTTCATTGTTCCACCTCCAGACGGAACTCAGGTTGGGGCTCGGTATCATTACCAAGTTGCATTCAAAGCTATTGGCCTCCTCTCCTGCACAGAGGGGCAAGGGACCTGTCGGAGAGCCGGGCGCGGCCGTATCAGAGGCCAGACTTCAGAGGACAGTAGACAGGAGAACTGCCGGAGCGGTTTTCCCCTGTCTTCTGTCCGCCGACTCCTGATTCCGGAGATGCAGGTCCCTTGCCCCGCTCCACGAAAGCTCTCGGTTTGAACGCAACTCGGTATCAATCGTGGACCGCTTTCTTCCAGGGCAGGGTGGCCTCGTGCCAGGGATTTCGATCGGTTTCCTCCTCCGCGCTCTCGTCCGGGGGAGCGCCCGGACGGAACCAGGCCAGGTCCTCGGCCAGCTTCACCACCTCGCCCACCACCACCGTGGCCGGGGCGCCCAGACCCAGCTCCCGGGCCCGGATCGGGAGGGTGGCGAGGGTCGCCCTCACCACCCGCTGTGGCTCGGTGGTGCCGTGCTGCACCGCCATGGCGGGCGTGTCGGGGGGGCGGCCCGCGCGGATCAGGCCCTCGCAGATCCGGGGCAGGCGCCTCATGCCCATGAGGACGACCAGGGTGGGCACCCCGGCGACGGCTTCCCAGTCGGGGCCTTCCCGTTCGTTCCAGCGGTGGCCCGTGAGCACCGCGAAGGCATGGGCCACCCCCCGGTGGGTCACCGGCACCCCGGCATATGCCGGCGCGGCAACGGCCGAGGTCACGCCGGGGACCACCTCGAACGGGAGGCC
>JAADGT010000137.1 GCA_013152215.1 Deltaproteobacteria bacterium | reverse complement strand
CCCCCCGGGCTTTGGCGATGGCTCTGGAGCCGCCCGGCTGTCTAACGGGCCGAAGACCCCACGGATGGGAGGGGGAAGCGGGGGGATCAGGCGCTGGCCCGGGACTCGTCCGACGCGCCCCAAAGCCGGGTTCGATTTCTGCCCGACTCCTTGGCCTCGTACAGGGCGTGGTCGGCCCGGGCCAGCAGCTCCTCTGCCGAACCGGACGCGCCCGGATACCACGCCGCACCGATGCTCACGGTCAGCTTGCCGCCTGGTACAGCGTCCTCACCGGGGAAGCGGGTGCGAGCCACCGCCCGCCGGAGCTTCTCGGCCGCGGCCAGGGCCCCCTCCCGGCCGGTGCGGGGCAGGATCACGACGAACTCCTCTCCGCCGTACCGGGCCACCGTGTCGATGCCCCGGGTGTTGCGGGTGAGGAGCTCGGCCAGCTTGCGCAGAGCCGCGTCCCCGGTCAGGTGGTCGTTGCCGTCGTTCAGCCGCTTGAAGTGGTCGATGTCGATGACCAGCAAGGCCAAGGGGATTTCGTGGCGGGTTGCGTGGTTCCACTCGGCCCGGAGCCGTTCCTGGAAGTACCGCCGGTTGAACAGGCCCGTGAGCTCGTCCCGCACCGACAGGTCCCGCATGGCCTGGTACAGCCGGGCGTTCTCCAGGGCGATGGCCGCGGTATCGGCGAAGATCCGCAGGATCTCCATCTCGTGCTCGGGCACCGGCCGAGAATTTCCTTCGAGGGACAGAAACCCCACGACCCGGTCCCGGGCCCGCATCGGCACCACGACCAGCTCCGGCCCCCCGTCCCGGGACGCCTGCCGCACCTCTTCGCCCCGAAGAACCCTGGAGGCCCACGGCCCGGGCGCATCCTCCACGCCGGGGCCCGACGCGCCGCCCACCAAGGCCAGCCCGCCGGGCACCCGCCCCCACAGGCCGATGCGCACCGAGCGGTCCCCGAACACCTCACGAAGCCGCGTCCCCAACCGGTCCACCACCTCTTGGGGCTCCAACGAAGCGGCCAGGTCCTGGGCCAGCCGGCTCACGGCCTGCAGCTCCCGGTTGCGCCGCTCCAGCTCCTCCTTCTCCCGGCGCAGCTGGCTGGCCTGGGCCTCCAGGGTCCGGTTCATCTCGAGGATCTCGCGGAACGCCTCTCGGTTCTCCAGGGCCTCGACCAAGGCCCGCAGGAACTCGGACGGGTCGAGCGGCTCCTCCAGGTACTCGTAGGCACCGTTTTTCAGATAAATTAAGGCCTGACGGGGATCGGCCCGCACCGCCACCGGCAGAAACGTGGCCTCGGGCGCTGCCCTTCGAAGCCACGCCAGGACCTCCTCGGGCTCGGCCTCCCCGAACGCGTCGGTCCGGAAGGCCACCACGTCCCACGGACCCGGCGGGGCACTCTCCGGCGAATCCACACGGGTGACCTCGAGGCGAAACGCCCCCACCCCGGCCTCGCGGGGCGGGACCCAGGGCCCTTCTGGAGCGATCACGAGGAGTCTTCGCAGGGGGGCCATCACGGGGTCGTGGAAGGGGGAAGGATTCCGATCTGACGAATCTCGCGGAGCTTCTTCTCGATCTGGAGGACGACCTCGGACAACCGCTCCTGTTCCTGCTCGTCTTCCAGGATCTCGGCCTCTCGGAGCGCCCGCTGCTTCTTTTCCAGAAGCGACTGGAGCTTCAAGAACGTCTTGCGCAGTTCCCGGTTGATCTCTTCCAGTTCCTCTCGAAGGCTGGAACCCGGTGCCACGGACAACCTCCTTATTCCAGAGGATTTACCGAACCGTACCACAGGAACCCGACCGAAACAACCGCTGTTTCCGATGGATTGCGCCGATCTTGACTCCCCCCCGACCGTGCCTTAGCATGCCTTGACCCGGAGGCTCCATGTTCTCATCCCGACCCACCCGCCGGTCCGGCGTCCCAACCGGTTCTCCCGCCCGGCGGCGCGCCGTGTCGACGCTGCTGCTCCTGGGGCTGGCCTCCCTGGCCGCGGTGGTGACCGGTCTTCCCTTCGCCAAGCGGGTCCCCGTGTACGCGCCCGGCGAGGTCGCACGAGAGAACGTCAAGGCGCAGAGGGACTTCGCCCTTCCGGACGAGGCCGCCACCGAGGCCCGCAGGGCCCAGGCCGCCGACCGGGCACCCGAGGTGTTCGACCGGGACCCCGACCTGCTGGCCGAGGCCCTGGACGAGGCGGCGGCCCTGGTGGACCGGATTCCCTTGCCTTCGGCCGTGGGGCCGGACGGGCCGAAGCCTCCGGACTGGGAGGCCCTGGCCGCCGAGGCCCAGGCCCGCCTGGGGGTTCCCGTCTCGGCCGAACAGATCCGGAGCCTCACGGACCCGGCCGGGCGCGCCGGCCTCCTGGGACGGGTCCGGCGACTCCTGCAGCCCTTGTTCGCCCGGGGCATCGTGGCGGACCCCACCCCCTTCCTCCGGGACCGCCCGAGGGTTCTACGAGACCTGCGCACCCGTGCCGAGACCCCCCTCACACCGGCCTCGATGCCGCTTGGGTTGGACGAGGCCCGGGAGGGGTTGGCGACGGAGGGGGCCGCCGCACCCGAGGGTCTGGCGCGGGCCCTGGCCCGGAAGGTGTTGCGGCCCAACGTGGCCCGCAACGGGGAGGAGACCGCCCGCCGCCGCAAGGAGGCCCGGGATCTGGTGGCTCCGGTCCGGTACCTGATCCGACAGGGCGAGATGATCGTTCGAGAGGGGGACCGGGTCAGCCCCGAGCAGGCCCGGCGCCTGCGGGCCCATGCCCGCCTGGCGGACACCGGAAACGCTTGGCGCCGGGGGATCGGCCTGGTGGCCCTGTGGTGCCTGGGAATCTGGATCCCTTTCGAGTTCGGCCGTCGCAACGTCAAGAAGTTTCGGAGCGCCCCCCGCGACCGGATCCTGCTGGGCGCGACCCTCCTCGTGCTGGCGGCGCTGGAGCGCGCCTGGCTCGCCCTGGCAGCGGCGGCCTCGGTGCCCGGCGGCCTGGGGGCCGCGGTCCTGGGGGTACCGATGGCCGCGTGCGTGCTGACCGTGCGGGCGGTCCTGAACTCCGAGACCGCCTTGCTGTT
>JAADGT010000332.1 GCA_013152215.1 Deltaproteobacteria bacterium | reverse complement strand
CGCGGACCTGGTGGTGCGGGTCCGGGTGGACGCGGTGGACGAGTCCGGAGCGGCCTACGGGGCGGGGGGGCTGGTGGAGTACAGGGTCCGGGCCCGGGTCACGGCCACGGTCGCCGACCGGGCGGGCCGGGTGCTGTGGCTGGGAACGCTGGTGGAGGACCGGGAGTTCCCGGCCGGGGCCGACGTAAACGCCACCGAGCGGGCCAAGGACGAGGCCCTGGAGGCCCTGGCCTCGGACCTGGCCCGGGCGGTGCTGCGGAGGGTCTCGATCGCCGCCCTGGGGGAGGGGTCGTGAGCGCCGAACCGGTGGTGTGCGTGCTGGGCGAAGAGCCCTACCTGGTGCGCCAGGCCCTGGCGGAGCTGGAGCGGGCGGCCCTGGCGGGGGGCGATCCGGGGCTCAACCGGGAGGTGTTCACCGCGCCCGAGGCCGAGCCCGGGGCCGTGGTGTCGGCGGCCCAAACCCTGCCGTTCCTGGGCGGCCGGCGGCTGGTGGTGGTGCGCGACGCCCACCGCTGGCCCGCTTCGGCTTGGGACCCGATCCTCGCCTACCTGGAACGGCCCAACCCCTCCACCTGCCTGGTGCTGGTAGCCCAGTCGGTGGACCGCCGCACCCGGGCCGGCAAGGCCCTCCTGGCGAAGGCCCGGGTGATCCGGTGTGACAAGCCCCGGGACGCCGAGGTGCCCCGGTGGGCCGAGCGCATGGCCCGGGAGGCTGGGCTCCGGCTCGACCCGCGGCTGACCGCGGCCCTGGCCCTGCGGGTGGGGCCCGACCTGGAGCAGCTCCACCAGGAGATCGAGAAGCTCCGCGCCTTCGCCGGCGACGACGGCCGGGTGACCCTGGAGGATCTGGAGCAGCTGGTGGGCGACAACCGGGAGGCCACGGTGTTCGCCCTGTGCGACGCCTTGGGCACCCGCGACCTGGCCGGTGCGATGGCGGCGCTGCGAAGCCTGCTCGGGCTCGGGGAGCCCCCGGTCCGCTTGCTCTACATGATCGTGCGCCACTTCCGCCACCTGTGGATGGCCCGGGAGCTCCTGGATCGGGGAGGGCGGGTGGACCGAAAGGCGGCCGCGGCCGCCCTGGGCGTGCACCCGTTCGTGGCGGCCAAGGCCTTGGACCAGGCCCGGGGCTGGGAGGAGGCGGCGTTGCGCGACGCGTTCGCCCGGTTCCTACGGGCGGACCTGGTCCTCAAGAGCGGCGGAGGCGCCGAGGTGCTGGAGGCGCTCGTTCTGGCCCTGTGCGGGGGCGGCCGGGTTTGACGCTGGGCATCAAACCGGCTATAGGCTTCCCCATCGCTCTCCGTGTTCTGGCCCCTGAACCCCCTGCCCCCCGAGACGGTGAAGTGACGCCAAGGAGGCGGGGCCGGGCAACGGGGAAGGCAACGTTCGGTGGTCCGGGCGCACGGCCGGCGGCGGGGCATGGGTTTCAGGAACCAGATTTCAGCGGACAGAAGACAGGAAATCCCGAGAAGCAGATTGGTGTCCCGGGGGATCCTCGCGACGCACCGAAGAGCCTTCTCTCTGTCCACTGACTTCTGAATTCTGGCCTCTGATACGGCCGAAGGCCCCAGACCAACGACCAACGACTGACGACCAACGACCGAAGTTAAGGAGGGCTGAGCCATGGAACTGTACGAAGCCATTCGAGGCCGGCGGTCGATCCGGCGGTACAAGCCCGACCCCGTTCCCCAGGAGGTGCTGGACCGCCTGCTGGAGGCGGCCCAGTGGGCTCCCAGCTGGGCCCACACCCAGTGCTGCGAGGTGGTGGTGGTGTCCGACCCGCAGGTGAAGGAGGCGCTCCAGAAGACCCTGCCGCCCGCGAACCCCGCGTTCCGGGCCATGGTCGATGCGCCCCTGTCCGTGGCATTCTGCGCCAAGACCGGCCGGGCCGGGTTCTATAAAGGCAAGGCCGCGACCCCGCGGGGGGACTGGTTCATGTTCGACGTGGCCTTGGCCATGGAGAACTTCATGCTGGCGGCCCACGCCGAGGGGCTGGGAACCGTGTGCGTGGGGCTGTTCGACGCGGCCGAGGCGGCCAGGGTGCTGGGCGCGCCCGAGGGCGTCGAGGTGGTGGCGCTCACGCCCCTGGGGTACCCGGCCGCCGAGGCCAAGGTGCCGCCCCGGAAGCCTCGGGACGAGTTCGTACGCTGGAACCGGTACGCCGCCGACTGATCCGAAGGAGCCGTCTCTTCCCAGACCCGGGCCCCTGCCGTGGGCCCGGGTCTGTCATCGGAGCCCCGTTCGCATGATCGATCTCCACACCCACACCCTGTTCTCCGACGGGGAGCTGCTGCCGTCGGAGCTGCTGCGGCGGGCCGAGGTTCTGGGGCTGCGGGCCGTGGCCCTGGCGGATCACGCCGACATGTCCACCCTGGACCACGTCGTGCCCCGGATCGTCCGAGCCTGCGAGGAGAACAACCGGCACCGCCGGATCCGGGCGATTCCGGCCATCGAGCTGACCCACGTGCCTCCGGCCTTGATCGGCCGGTACGTGGAGGAGGCCCGGCGCCTGGGGGCTCGGATCGTGGTGGTCCACGGCGAGAGCCCGGTGGAGCCGGTGGAGCCGGGCACGAACCGGGCGGCCATCGAGGCGGGGGCCGACATCCTGAGCCACCCCGGCCTGATCGCGGACGAGGAGGCCCGGATGGCGGCCGAGCGGGGGGTGAGCCTGGAGGTGAGCGCCCGCAAGGGGCACAGCCTGGCCAACGGCCACGTGGTGGCCGTGGCGCGGCGTACCGGAGCGCGGCTGGTGCTGAACACCGACGCCCACGCGCCGGCCGACCTGATCGCAGAGCCGTTCGCCCGCACCGTGGCCCTGGGCGCGGGCATGACCCCGGCCGAGTACGAGGAGCTGCGCAGCAACATGGCCCGCCTGGCTGGATGGGAAGCTCCATCAGGCCCCTGCGGGCCAGAGACCAGAACCTAGTGTATTGTTTCCGAAATCTCGTGGTTTTCCCAGGAGGTGGGGCTGGGGGCCCCTCCTTCGCTGAACGGCCTCGCAGGGGCCGCCTCGGCGCGGTCCGCTGCGGCGCGTGAGAGCACGCGCCGCGGC
>JAADGT010000020.1 GCA_013152215.1 Deltaproteobacteria bacterium | reverse complement strand
GCTCGTGTGCTACGCCCGGCAGCTGTGGCCGGGCCGGCCGTCGTCCTGAACGCCCGACTCAACGCGCGGGCACCCGGAACCGGGCCAGGAGGGGGGCGTGATCCGAGCCCGCGTCGAAGGGGTCGAACCCCGGGCCCTCCAGGGCGGGCCGGAGCCGCTCGTTGTGAACCTCGGCCCCGGCGAGGTGGGGCAGGAGGGCCTGGGAGATCAGGATGTGGTCGAGCATCTCCTTGCGGCCCCGGTACACCTGGGTGAACCGCCGGTCTGCCGGGATCGCCTCCTCGCACGCCACCAGCTCCAACGGAGCCAGGGACGGGCTGTCGCAGGCCCGGGCGTCTCCGGCCACGATGCGAAGCCCCTCGGAGTCGAGGCCGTCGTTGAAGTCCCCCAGCACCACCACCCGGGCCTCGGGGTCCCGCCGCAGGAGGTGGTCGACGGCCCGGCGGATCTGTACGGCCTGGGCCAGGCGTTTGGCCTCGGTCACGAGCCGTCCCTCCCCCGCGTCCCCCAGGCTCTGCCACCGGTCGGTCTCGGCTTGGCCCTGGAGCTCGCGGGTGTAGGACGGGATCTTGGACTTCCAGTGGACCACGATCAGGGTGATGGGGAAACCGGGCACGTCCCAGGTCACCTGCAGGGCCGGTCGGCTGAACGCGCCCCGGATCGCCACCTCCAGCCCGGCCCGGCGATCCACCACCTCCAGGTCGATGCCGGCGGCCACGCTGCGGGCTTCGGAAAGGGGGAACCGGGAGAACACCCCGCATCGCAGCGGGCTCGGGCCGCGCTCGGCCAGGGCCACGTGGGGGTAGCCCAGGCCGTCCAGGAGGGGGTCGAGAAGCGCCGGGTCCACCAGCTCCTGGAACGCGACCGCATCCGCGTCCAGGCGTCGGATCGCCCGGCGCAGGGCCTCGAGGTGTTTGGGGGTCCGGGCCCTGGCCTGGGGGCTGTCCTCGTCGGGCCGGACGCCCAGGTTCTCCAGGTTATAGGTGGCCAGCCGCAGCTCCCGATGTGACACGGCGTTCCCCTTCAGTCGTCCCCCGAGGCCCTCCCCGGCGGGGCCACGGAGAGGCGAACCAAGGTGTCCTTGAGCTGGTCCGCCGTCAGGAACCGGGTGTCGCTCCGGGCCCGGCCTTGAGGGTCCACCAACACCAGTCGGGGAATCACCCGGACCTTGTAGGCCGGGATGGCCTCGCCCTCGGGATCCAGGAGGATCCGATGGGGGTACGCCCGGGGTTTCGCCCGGACCTTGGGGGCCACAACGTCCGCCCCCTCCCGGAGGAACACCTCCACCACCAGCACCCCGCGTCTCTCCAGTTCCGGCGTCAAGCGGTTGAGCTCCTTTACCTGGATCTCGCACTGGGGGCACCAGGTGGTGCCGAATTTCAGAAGGGTCCAGCCCTGGATCGTTTCAGAGATCGTCACGGGTCGTCCGTCCAGGTCCTGGAGCGTCAGGTCCGGCACGGGGGTGTCGACCCCGCCGTACGTGTCGGCCGCAGGGGCCCGAAACCCGCATAGAAATAGGGCCGCGACCACCACGGCGGCAGCGGGGAAGAAAAGGCGCACGGAAACCTCCTTACGAGCGTGCGTGGGAAGGGAACGTCCGGTTCGGCTCGGGAGGGCTCCGCCCGCAGCCGGTCCGCCGACGTCGTCGAGGAAATCATTCTGTCTCAAGCCATGGGGAAAGGCAAAGGAATGGCCTGCGTCGCGAGCCCGGCTCACCCGTGGTGGGCCACCACGTGGACTTTGCGGGTGCGCGGGCCGTCGAACTCGGCCAGGTAGATCCCCTGCCAGGTTCCCAGGACTAGGCGGCCCCCGGCCACCGGCACCTGGACCGAGGACCCGACCAGGGTGGCCTTGACGTGGGCGTCGGAGTTGCCCTCTGCGTGACGGTAGCGACCGTTGCGGGGCACGAGCTCGGCCAGGTGGGCCAGGAGGTCGGCGGCCACGTCCGGGTCGGCGTTCTCGTTGATGGTGACGCCGGCCGTGGTGTGGGGCACGAACACCGTGCACAGCACCGCGTCCGTTCCCTCCACGGCCCGGGCCACCTCGCGGGTGATGTCGACGAAGCACTCTCGGCGTGGCGTCTTCACAGAAAGCGTGTGCATGGTAACCTCGGTCGTTGGTCGAAAGGGGCGCGAGCCTGGCAACGCTTTCGTTGGGATCCGTAACCGTACCACAGGCGGGGCTCGCCGGCCCAACGGCCGCGCGATTCCGCGGGGTTCCTTGACTTGCCCAAGGGGGTCGGGTAAGAAGGGCGGCCGTTGGAGGGACCCATGGCGGTCTGGGCCATCGGAGACGTACACGGGTGCCGGGAGCTCCTCGAGCGGCTGTGGGAGGAGATCTCCCCGGGCCCGGGGGACACGGTGGTGTTCCTGGGAGACCTGATCGACCGGGGCCCGGATCCGGCCGGGGTGCTGCGGTTCGTGCGGGCCCGGGCCCGTGTGAGCCGGGTCGTGGCCCTCCGCGGCAACCACGAGGATCTGTGCCTGCGCTGGCATCGCACCCGGTCCGAGGCGGACCGGGGCCTCTGGATGGCCAACGCCGGGTACACCACCCTGGAGAGCTACGGGTTCGCCCCCGGGGACCCGGCCGCCGAGCTGCCCGCCGAGGATCTGACGTTCCTTCGGGCCATGCCCCTGTGGCACCGGCAGGAGGGGGTGGTGTTCGTACACGCCGGGCTCCGGCCCGGGGTTCCCCTGGAGGACCAGGACCCCCAGGACCTGCTGTGGATCCGCGACGAGTTCTACCGACATCCCGACGCGTTCCGGGAGCGGATCGTGTTCGGCCACACCCCGTTCCGGCGGGTGCTGCGCAACGGCCCGCTGGTGGGCATCGACACCGGAGCCGTGTACGGGGGCTGCCTCACGGCCTACGAGCCGTTCGAGGACCGGGTGGTTCAGGTGGGGGCCGATGGCCCCGATCGGTTCGCCTGGTAATCGAGGAGCCGGCAACGAGGGAAGGTATTAACCTGGCGGCAAAATAGGCGCGTCACCTCGGAGGGCGGGGCAAGGGACCTGCATTTCAGGAATCAGGAGCCGGTGGACAGAAGACAGGAGAAAACC
>JAADGT010000093.1 GCA_013152215.1 Deltaproteobacteria bacterium | reverse complement strand
GGACCGCGCCGAGGCGGCCCCTGCGAGGCCGTTCAGCGAAGGAGGGGCCCCCAGCCCCACCGCCTCGGGGAAGGCACGAACTTGCGAACCATGACCCCAGCGGGCCGAAGGCCCCCGACCGACGACCAACGACTGACGACCGTGGACCGAAGTTGCGGTAATAGCATCCGGCCCGGGAACCGGTCAACGCGCGGCGGGCACCCTCCCCGGCCCCTGATTCCTTGACTCGGCGGACCAGGAGCGTAGAATGGCGCCGTTTTTTGGCCCAGCCCCTCCAGTTTCCCCATCTTCACCGACGGATCGAACGACCCCGTGCGACTCTCCTCCGTCTCCCCTGCCGCTGTTCTGGAGCGGATCCTCCACCCGGCCCAGGTGCTGGCTCTGTCCTTCGGTGCGGCCATCCTGGTGGGCGCCGGACTCCTGATGACCCCGTGGGCCTCCACCGGAGCCCCCCTGGGCTTCGTGGACGCCCTGTTCACGGCCACCTCGGCCACCTGCGTCACCGGGCTCGTGGTGGTGGACACGGGCACGGCCCTGACCCGGTTCGGCCAGGGGGTGGTCCTGACCCTGATCCAGCTGGGGGGTCTGGGGATCATGACCTACTCGAGCGTGTTCCTCCTGCTGGCCGGCCGGGGCCTGTCGTTCCGGGGTGAGGCCCTGGTGGAGGAGACCCTGGGCCAGAAGCACCGCACCTCGCCCCACCGGCTGGTGCGCGACGTGTTCCGGTTCACCCTGATCATCGAGGCGGTGGGCGCGGCGGTCCTGTACACGGTGTTCGCCCGCTCCCAGCCCTGGGACGAGGCCCTGTACTCGGCCGTGTTCCACAGCGTGTCCGCGTTCTGCAACGCCGGGTTCTCCCTGTACGCGACCAGCTTCACCGCGTACCGGGGCGACTGGGTGCTGAACCTCACCATCATGGCCCTGATCACCCTGGGCGGGTTGGGGTTCCTGGTGCTGGAGGACCTGGCCGACGCGTGGAAGGACCGCCGGGCCGGCCGGCCGGCCCGGCTGGGGCTCCATACCAAGGTGGTGCTGGCCACATCCGCGATCCTCACGTTCGGCGGGGCCGCCGGGGTGTGGTTTTTCGAGGCTCCGAACACCCTCGCCGGACTTCCTTGGCAGGACCAGGTGCTGGCGAGCCTGTTCCAGTCGGTCACGGCCCGCACGGCCGGGTTCAACACCCTGGACTACGGGGCTTTGACCAACACCACATTGTTCCTCACGATCCTCCTCATGTTCGTGGGGGCGAGCCCGGGATCGTGCGGGGGCGGGATCAAGACCACCACCTTTGCGGTGGTGGTGGGACTGTTCCGAGACCGCCTGCGGGCCCGGGAGCGGGTGAGCCTGTACCGCCGCACCCTGCCCGAGGCCACCGTGGCCCGGGCCGTGTCCCTGCTCATGGCGTCGTTCACGTTCGTCACCCTGGTGGTGTTCGCGCTGCTGATCACCGAGATCGGGCCGGTGCCCCACCAGAGCGGCGGAGGTCGGTTCCTGGAAATCTTCTTCGAGGCGGTCAGCGCGTTCGGCACCGTGGGGCTCTCCACGGGGATCACCTCCTCGGTGTCCACCGCCGGTCGGCTCCTGTTGACGTTCACCATGTTCGTGGGTCGGGTGGGCCCGCTGACCCTGGCCATCGCCGTGGGCCGAAAGCGGGAGCCGGGCCGGTTCCTGTACGCAGAAGAGAACCTGATGGTGGGATGATGGCCAAACGATTCGCCGTGATCGGTCTGGGGAACTTCGGCATGGCCCTGGCCGCCGAGCTGGCCAGCCTGGGGGGCCGGGTGCTGGCCGTGGACGTGAACGCCGAGCGTGCCCGCGAGGCCCAGGCCTTCGTGGACCAGGCCGTGGTCACCGACGCGACCGAGATCACGAACCTCAAGGCGGTGGGGCTCGGGGAGATCGACGTGGCCACGGTGAGCCTGGGCGGCCGGATGGAGGCCTCGATCCTGGTGGTGCTCCACCTGACCCGGCTCGGGGTGCCCGAGATCGTGGCCAAGGCTCTCACCGAGGACCACGGCGAGATCCTTCGGCGGGTGGGCGCGACCCGGGTTGTGTTTCCGGAGAAGGAGATGGCCCACCGGGTGGCCGAGCGGGTCAGCTCGCGCAACGTGCTGGACTACCTGTCCCTGGCGTCCGGGTTGGGTGCTGGAGCTGGCCCCGCCCCAAGAGATGGTGGGCAAGAGCCTGTCGGAGCTCGACCTCACCCGCCGATTCGGGGTTCAGGTGGTGGCGGTGAAGGAGCTCGTGCCGGAGCGGATCCACATCACCCCGCCCCCGGACCGGGTGGTGAAGGACAGCGACATCCTGGTCGTGTACGGCCCCAGGGAGGCCGTGCGCAAGCTCAAGGAAGCCTGATCATGGAACGCCGGCGATTCGCGGTGATCGGCTTGGGCAGCTTCGGGTTTCACCTGGCCCGGTACCTGTACGAGATGGGCCACGACGTGCTGGCCGTGGACCGGAACGCCCGCGCCGTGGACGCGGTGGAGCCGTTCTGCTCCCGGGCCCGGGTGGCCGACGCCTCCGACAAGGAGGATCTGGAGGCCGCCGGGGTGCACAACGCCGAGGTGGCCGTGGTCAGCCTGGGCACCCGGATCGACTCCTCGATCCTGGCCACCCTGTACCTGAGGGAGTTCGGCGTGGGGGAAATCCTGGTGAAGGCGGTGTCCCACGACCACGCCCGCATCCTGGACCGCATCGGGGCCACCGAGGTGATCCAGCCCGAACGGGACATGGCCGTGCAGGTGGCCCAGCGCCTGGCCGAGCCCGACGTCCTGGACCGGCTGCCATTCCTCGAAGGGTACGTGCTCGTGGAGATCCGGGCGCCCAAGGGTCTGTGGGGCCGCACCCTGGCCGAGTCCCATCTGAGGCGCAGGTGGGGGCTGTCGGTGGTGCAGGTGCGGCGCTGGGAGGCCGGAAAGGAGCAGGCCCTCTTCGCGAGCCCCGACCTGGAGCTGCGCCAAGGCGATGTCCTGGTGGTGCTGGCCAAGCCCGAAGAGGTGGAGCGGTTCCGCCGGGACCATCCGGGCCCCTGAACCGGTAGCAGCTTCGGTCGACGGTCAACGGTCTGG